>NZ_BAZI01000310.1 GCF_001310775.1 Stenotrophomonas pictorum JCM 9942 | reverse complement strand
CCGGCTGCCAGCTGGCGCCGCCGATCTGGGCGACATCCTGCGGCTGCAGCAGTGCCACGGCCATGGCCTGGGCAACGAAGTCGTTGACCAGGTGCAGCGAATGGAAGCCCAGCTGCGCGGCGGTGCGGTCACGGGAGATCACCCACGGATGGTTGGTGATCCGGGCCTCGTCACCATCCACCCGACCGGCCACCGCGAACACCCCGCTGCGCGCTTGCGCGCCCTGTTCCTGAAGATAGTGGGCTGCCGCATCCGCCAGCGACGGGAAGGCCGTCACCGGGTAGGCACGGATGCTGCTCTGGTCCAGCGGGCCCCGGCGGTGATGTCGGCCAGCGCAAAGCGCGCGTTGGTCCCGCCGATATCGGCCACCAGGGTCAACTCCGCCGGTGCCGTCACTGTGCTGCCTCCGCAGACTTGGCGGCCATATCTTCGGGCAGGAAATCCAGGGCCTGCGCCGGGCCCCAGCTGCCGGCCGCGTAAGGCTCCATGGGCAGGTCGGCCGCTTTCCAGGCATCGGCAACGCTGTCGATCCAGGCCCAGGCCGCCCGCACTTCGTCATCGCGCACGAACAGGGCGTGGTTGCCGTTGAACGCGTCCAGGAACAGGCGTTCGTAGGCGATGCGGCGGTGCAGTCCGGTGGGGACGGACAGCTCCAGCGACAGCGGCTGCAGCTCCAGTGCGCCCCATTCCGGGCCGGCCAGCGAGCTCATCAGACCGAGCTGGATGTTCTCCTGTGGCTGCAGCTGGAAGGTGATGCGGTTGGGCGTGGCGTTCTTGCGATCCGGGCGTTCGAACACCCAGTGCGTGACCGGCTTGAGATTGACTTCGATGCGGGTGGTGCGCTCGGGCAGGCGCTTGCCGGTAACCAGATGGAACGGGACACCTTCCCAGCGCCAGTTGTCGATATGCGCGGTGACGCCGACAAAGGTCTCGGCCTCGCTGCCTTCCGGCGGCTGGTAGGCCTGGACCGGCTGGTCGTTGATGGTGCCGGCGGTATAGCGGCCGCGGACGCTGTCCTTGGCCGCGTGCCTGGCGCTGAGCGGGCGCAGGGCGCGTAGCACTTTGACCTTCTCGTCGCGGATGCGGTCGGCTTCCAGGGATGCCGGCGGCTCCATCGCCACCAGGCACAGCAGCTGCAGGATGTGGCTCTGCACCATGTCGCGCATCGCACCGGAGCGCGAGTAATAAGAGTCACGGCCATCCACGCCATCGCTTTCGGCGACCAGGATGTGCACCGACTCGATGTAATTGCGGTTCCACACCGCCTCCAGCAAGGTGTTGCCGAAGCGCAGCGCCATCAGGTTCTGCACCGCCGCCTTGCCGAGGTAGTGGTCGATGCGGAAGACGCGGTCCTCGTCGATCAGCTTGCCGATCGAACGCAGGATTTCGGCGGCACTGGCCGAGTCCGAGCCGATCGGTTTTTCCAGCATCAGCCGGTTCGGTGCCGCCAGCGCGCCGCCCAGGGCCAGCCCTTCGCAGGTGGAGATGTACAGGCCCGGCGGGATGGACAGGTTGCTCACGCATTTGCGGTGCGCCAGATCCTTGACCGCTTCGGCCACCGACTCCGGGTTGCGCAGATCCACCGAGCGGTAGTCGATGCGCGCGAGCAGGCTGTCGATGTCGTCCTGGCTGGCATGCGGCACGGCCTGTTCAAGGCGCGGGCGCAGGATGTCGTGGAACTTCGCGGTGTCGTGCGGCGACAGCGCCAGTGCACGTACGCGGAAGTCCTCGGGAAGCAGGCCGTCGCCCAGCAGACGCAGCAGGGAGGGGAACAGATAACGCTGGGCCAGATCGCCTGTGGCACCGAACAGGAAAAGGGTGTCGTGCATGGTTCGAGTTTCGTGTGCGGGTGACATCGTTGTCAATCGTTGTTCATCGGGCCGCACCACATGCGGGCGGGTATGGAAATGCAGGCTGGCACGGGCAGTTGCGGCGTGCACGGCACCGTGCGCAGGGCGATCTGGCTGGGCGATTTCGCCCGCGGACTTCGGGTCCGCCGTTCACGCTGGGAAGCCAGGTGATGGTGCCATATGAATATGCTTAACGGGGGCACGGTTTCCGATGTATACGATTGCAGGGTACGGGTGCTGGATGGTTTTGCCTGTGCTGGAGGGCTGCCGCGAGGTGGCGGTGACGGGTTCGGCAGCGAGGTGGCGATGGCCAAGGTCCGGTTTGACGGGGTGCGCAAGGTCTACGACAACGGCCAGGTGGCGGTGCACGGGGCCAGTTTCGATATCGAAGATGGGGAGCTGATGGTGCTGGTGGGGCCATCGGGCTGCGGTAAGTCCACCCTGCTGCGGATGGTGGCCGGGCTGGAGGAGATCAGCGCCGGCACGTTGAGCATTGGTGATCGTGTGGTCAACGACGTGGCGCCGAAGGATCGCGACATCGCCATGGTGTTCCAGAACTACGCGCTGTATCCGCACATGACCGTCGCCGAGAATCTGGCCTTCGGTCTGAAACTGCGTGGCCACGGCAAGGCCGAGGTACAGCGAAGAGTGCAGGGCGCGGCCGAGGCGCTCGGCCTGGCAGCGATGCTCGACAAGCTGCCACGCGCGATGTCGGGCGGGCAGCGGCAGCGCGTGGCGTTGGGGCGGGCGCTGGTGCGCGAGCCTTCGGTGTTCCTGCTGGATGAGCCGCTCTCCAATCTGGATGCCAAGCTGCGTCACTCGGTGCGCGCCGAGATCGCCCAGCTGCACCGCAAGCTGGGTACCACCATGATCTATGTCACCCACGACCAGGTGGAGGCGATGACGCTGGGGCAGCGCATCGTGGTGCTTGATGAAGGGCGGGTCCAGCAGATCGATACGCCAATGGCGCTCTACCAGCGGCCGGCCAATCTGTTCGTGGCCGGGTTTTTGGGCAGTCCGGCAATGAATATGCTGCGTGGGCGGCTGAAGTCCTCGTCCGTGGATGGCCTGGCGCTGGAACTGGCGGACGGGCCGCTGCTGCCGCTGGGCGGGCTGACGCTGAGTCCGGGCTGGTTTGGCACGGAGATCGTGGTGGGCGTGCGCCCCGAGCATCTTCAGCCCAGTGAAGCGGTAGGGCACTTCAGTGCCGTGGTCGAGGGGGTGGAGCCGGTCGGCAACGAGATCTTCGTCAACCTGCGCCATGGCGCGCAGCCGCTCGTGATGCGGGTGGCG
>NZ_BAZI01000309.1 GCF_001310775.1 Stenotrophomonas pictorum JCM 9942 | reverse complement strand
CCGCCTTGCGGATCAGGGCGTGGCCGGTGCCAGCAGCTCGACTTCGGCCAGGCGCAGCGAGTCGCGCGAGGCCAGGCGCAAGCGGTATTCGGCATGCTTGCCCGGCTGCGCGATGCGGAACGGCCGGGTCTGCCGTGCCCAGGCGAAGGCTTCGTCGCTGCGCTGGTCGATCACCTGCCACTGGCCGCCGGCACTGCGTGCCTCCAGCGTCCAGCTGGCGCTACGGATCGGATCACCGCCGCTGGTCAGCGTGTACATCGCCGCCGCACCCGGGGCCGCGCCAGTGAAGGTGACCGTGGCATTGCCACGTAGCGGGCTGTCGGTGGCCGCATCGTCATCCAGCAGCGCCGGTGCCGGGTCGCCCTCCCCCACGGTGGCCTTCGCCCCTTGCAGCAGATCGCGCTGCGGCGTCGGCTGCTGGCCCGGTGCCGTCAGCGAACGCGGCAGCGCATCGGCGCCGGTACCCCAGCGTGAGGGCTGCGGCCCCATCTCGAACTCCAGCACCGCTCCCCCGGCCAGCAGCGCGTGCGGCACCCAGACCTTGTTCCACGGCTTGCCGTTGATCTTCAGCGACTGCACGTAGACGTTCTGCGGCGAGTTGGCCGGTGCCTTGATCACCAGCTGCTTGCCGTTCTGCAGGCGCACGCTGGCCTCGCGGAACAGCGGCGAACCGATCACGTACTCCGGCGCGCCCATGCGCAGCGGATACAGGCCCAGCGAGGCGAACAGGTACCACGCCGACATCTCGCCGTTGTCCTCGTCGCCCGGGTAGCCCTGGCCGATCTCGCTGCCCAGATACAGCCGCGACAGGATCTCGCGGGTCAGTTTCTGCGTCTTCCACGGCTGCCCGGCATACAGGTACATCCACGGGATGTGGTGCGCCGGCTGGTTGCTGTGCGCGTACATGCCCAGGCGCACGTCACGCGCCTCGGTCATCTCGTGGATCACGAAACCGTAGGAACCGGACAGCGCGCGGCTGGCGGTTTCCGGCGTGCTGAAGAACTGGTCCAGCTTGGCGGCCAGCTGCGCGCGGCCACCGTACAGCGCGGCCAGGCCCTCGCCGTCGTGCGCGGCGGTGAAGGCGAACGTCCAGCCGTTGGCTTCGGTGTAGTCATAGCCCCACTGCGCCGGGTTGTAGTCCTTGCCCTCCACGCGCCAGCGGCCTTGCGCGTCGCGGCCGATGAAGAAGCCGGCGTCACGGTTGAATAGGTTGGCGTAGTCGGCGGCGCGATGGCGCAGGTACTGCGCTTCGGTGGCGTAACGCTCACGCGCGGCCGGCGTGCCGGCCCGCTCGGACAGGCCCTGGGCCAGGTTGGCCAGGCCGAAATCGTTCAATGCGCCGTCCATCGTCCACGACAGGCCTTCGTGGATACCGGCCTCGACATAGCCCTGGAAAGTGGAGCGGGCCATGCCCTTGCGGCCGACATGGCGGTCCGGCGGCACCACGGTGGCGTTCTTCAGGCCGGCCTCGTAGGCCTCGGCCGGGTCGAAGCCGCCGATGCCCTTGAGCCAGGCGTCGGCGAAGGCCACATCCGAGCTGGTGCCGACCATCAGGTCGGCATAGCCGGGCGAAGACCAGCGCGCGATCCAGCCGCCGGCGCGGTACTGCTCGATGAACCCCTGCACCATCTGCCCGGCATCGTCGGCACTGAACAGCGCATAGGCCGGCCAGGTGGTGCGGAACGTGTCCCAGAAGCCGTTGTTGACGTACATCCTGCCGTCACGCACGCCGACATAGCTGCGCACCGCGCTGCCGTCGGTGTTCTGGTCCGAGCCGCTGGCCTGGTTGGCGTAGCGCCAGTCCGGCGCGGCCTTGCTGCCGACGTTCTCATGGCCCGAATTCGGGTACAGGTACAGGCGGTACAGGTTCGAGTACAGCGTGGTCTTCTGGTCGTCGCTGGCATCGCCGATGTCGAATGCGCCCAGGCGCTGGTCCCAAGCGTCCTGGGCGCGCGCGGCGACGCTGTCCAGATCGTCGGCGGCGCTGATTTCCAGCGCCAGGTTGTGCTTGGCCTGCTCCACCGAGATCAGCGAGGTGGCGATGCGCATCTGCACCCGCCGCGCACTGCCGGTGTTGAACTTGATGTAGCCGGTGGGCCGGCCGGTGTCGATGCGGCCGCTGGCCTGCCAGGGCGTATCGAAGGTGGCATAGACGTACATGCGCGAGGCGCCGTTGGACAGCCCGCTGCGCACGTCGGTGTAGCCGCTCAGCGTCTGTGTGGCCGCATCCAGGGTCAGGCCGCCACGCGCGTCGACATTGTCGAACAGCAGGTTGGCGTCACCATCCTGGGGGAAGTCGAAACGGAATACCGCGGCGTGGTCGGTCGGGGCGATGGCCGCGGCGATGCCGTTGTCGAAGTTCACCGCGTACCGGTACGGGCGCGCCTGCTCCTGGTCGTGCGAGAACGACAGCGCGCGCTTGCCGCGGTCGGCCTCGGGCACGCCACGGTCCAGCGAAGGCATCACCTGGAAGGTCTGCCGGTCGCCCATCCACGGGCTTGGCTGGTGGCTCAGCGCCAGCGCCTGCAGCTGCGGCCGGTTGTCGGCGTTGCTGCGCTCGTTCCAGTGGTAGAGCCAGCTGATCGAACCGGCATCGGTCACCGGCGTCCAGAAGTTGAAGCCGTGCGGCACCGCGGTGGCCGGGATGTTGTTGCCGCGCGAGAAGGTGCCGTTGGACTGGGTGCCACGGGTGGTCAACACCCAGTCCGACACGCGCTGCGGTACCTGCCGCGGTTGTGCGTCCAGGCGCACATCGTCGATCCAGCCGGAGACCGGCGTGCCGGCGGCACTGGCTACTTCCAGCTCGACCGCGACCACGCGGCGCCCACGCAGCGCGGCGATGTCACCCAGCCGCACCGACTTGCGCGTCCACTGCTGCGGATACAGCGTCTTGGAATCACCCTGCGCCCGCGCACCGAGCGCCATGCCATGCTGGTCGCGCGCCGGCGTGGCCGACAGCCGGCTGCCGTCATCGAGCAGCAGATCCAGCGACACGTAGGTCGAGGCCACGGTGTCGCCGGCGACGATCTCCGGCAGCACCAGCCACGACAGCGTGGTATCGGCCTCGACCAGCACGTCGGCCTCGAGCAGCCGCTGCCGCGCCTGGCCGCCACTGCTGGCGTAGTGCAGCGCCTGCAGGCCGC
>NZ_BAZI01000308.1 GCF_001310775.1 Stenotrophomonas pictorum JCM 9942 | reverse complement strand
AGCGGATCGGCTTCCACGCCTGCCCGGCCGATGGTGGTGTTGGTGGCGATCACGCCATCGACCTGCAGCTCGCCCAGTACCCGCGCCGCGCCATCGATGTCGCGGTCGCTCAGGTCCGGGGCGATCTTGACCAGCATCGGCACGCGCTTGCCGTGTTTGCCCGCCAGCTGTTCCTGCGCCTCGCGCAAACCGCCGACCAGTCGCCGCAGCGCCTGCTCCTCCTGCAGCTCGCGCAGCCCGGCGGTATTGGGCGAGGAAATATTGACGGTGATGTAGTCGGCCAGCGGATACACCTTCTCCATGCAGATCAGGTAGTCCGACAGCGCATCCTCGTTGGGGGTGTCCTTGTTCTTGCCGATGTTGATGCCCAGCGGGCCGGGACGGTGCCGGGTCTGCTCGACATTCCGCACCAGCGCATCCACACCGCGGTTGTTGAAGCCCATGCGGTTGATGATGGCGCCATGACGCGGCAGCCGGAACAGGCGCGGCTTCGGGTTGCCGGCCTGCGGACGTGGGGTGATGGTGCCGATCTCAACAAAGCCGAAGCCCAGCCCGAACAGCGCGTCGATATGTTCACCGTTCTTGTCCAGGCCGGCGGCCAGCCCCACCGGTTGGGAAACTCCAGCCCGAACACCTTGGTCGGCAGCGGCTTGACGCGGCCGGTGATCAGCGGCGTGGTGCCGGTGCGCCAGGCCAGATCCAGCGCGGACAGGCCAAGGCCATGGGCGCGCTCGGCGTCGAGGGAGAACAGGAACGGGCGGGCTAGTGAATACATAGGCTCAGTTCAACGTGCCGATGAAGGCGCGGGTTTGATATCCGATGGCGACCTTGCCATCCACGGCGGGATCGCCGCACAGCTGCCGCGATGCATCCCGCATGGGCATGTGACGGAAGAGCAGCACGAGGACATCCGCTGGCCCTGCAGCTTCCAAGGGGGCCGGTGCCGCAGCGCCCGGAGTGGCTCTGGCAGCGGCCACCGCTGCTTCCGCAGGAAGATCGGGCGCGCAAGACAACCCGTCCCGCAGTGCCGGCGGATATCCCCGCCGGTAGCGGAGAGGGGCCGCCGCCGTGTTGCCGAAGCGTTCGGTTGGAGCGGCCTGGCGCATGCCGTCTCAGGAATTCAGCGCGGCGATCCACGCCAGCCCGCCGAAGAACACGATGAAGGCAGGATGCCCAGCACCCACAGCGCCACCGACAGCCAGCCCAGTACCAGGCCGGTGACCGCCAGACCGTCGCCATCGAGCTGGCCGTTGCTGCGGCGGATCTCGCCGCGTGCCATATGGCCGAAGATGATCGCGCCCAAGCTGCCCAGGAAGGGCAGCAGGGTCCAGCCGAGGATGCCGGCCACCAGGCTGATCACCGCGTAACTGCTGGTCTGGCGGGGGGCGGGGATGCTCATCGCGAAACTCCATTTCAGATGTGGAAAGCGGACGGTGGAGCCGTCCGCGACAGGACCATGGCTCCCGCCAGGGCGGGAGCCATGTGCATCACAGGTCGAACTTGATGCCCTGGGCCAGCGGCAGCGAGTCGGAGTAGTTGATGGTGTTGGTCTGGCGACGCATATAGACCTTCCACGCATCCGAGCCGGACTCGCGACCACCGCCGGTGTCCTTCTCGCCGCCGAACGCACCGCCGATCTCGGCGCCGGAGGTGCCGATGTTGACGTTGGCGATGCCGCAGTCGCTGCCGGCCGCGGACAGGAACTTCTCGGCCGCCTTCAGGTTGGTCGTGAAGATCGACGAGGACAGGCCCTGCGGCACGCCGTTCTGCATGTCGATGGCTTCGTCCAGGGTGCTGTACTTCATCACGTACAGGATCGGCGCGAAGGTTTCGTGCTGGACGACCTCATCGCTGTTCTTCAGCCCGGTGACGATGGCCGGCAGCACGAAGTTGCCCGGGCGGTCGATCGCGGTGCCACCGGTTTCCACGGTGCCGCCAGCGGCCTTGGCCTTGGCGATAGCGGCCAGGAACTGCTGCACCGCTTCGGGGCTGTTGAGCGGGCCCATCAGGTTGGTCGCATCCAGCGGATCGCCGATCTTGCCCTCGACCTGCTTGTAGGCCTTGATCAGGGTGGCCAGCACGTTGTCGTAGATCGATTCGTGCACGATCAGGCGGCGGGTGGTGGTGCAGCGCTGGCCGGCGGTGCCGACCGCACCGAACACGATGCCCGGCACGGCCAGTTTCAGGTCGGCGGTTTCGTCCAGGATGATGGCGTTGTTGCCGCCCAGTTCCAGCAGGCTGCGGCCCAGGCGACGGGCGACGCGCTCACCGACGATGCGGCCGATGGCGGTCGAACCGGTGAAGCTGATCAGCGGAATGCGGCGGTCATCGACCAGTTTTTCCGACAGCGCGGTGCCGGCGTCGTTGATCAGGAAGAACAGGTCCGGGAAGCCGGCGTCCTTCAGGGCCTCGTTGCAGATCTTCATCGAGGCGATGGCGGTCAGCGGGGTCTTGTTGGACGGCTTCCAGATGCAGATGTCGCCGCAGATCGCCGCCAGGAACGAATTCCAGGCCCACACCGCGACCGGGAAGTTGAACGCCGAGATGATGCCGACCAGGCCCAGCGGCTGGTACTGCTCGTACATGCGGTGGCCCGGGCGCTCGGAGTGCATGGTGTAGCCGTACAGCATGCGGCTCTGGCCCAGCGCGAAGTCGGCGATGTCGATCATCTCCTGCACTTCGCCGTCGCCCTCGGGCTTGGACTTGCCCATTTCCAGCGCGACCAGTGAACCCAGTGCGTCCTTGTGCTTGCGCAGCGCCTCGCCGCACAGGCGCACGGCTTCGCCGCGGCGCGGGGCCGGGGTGGTGCGCCAGACCTTGAAGGCTTCCTGGGCGCGGGCGATCACGGTTTCGTAATCGGCCTCGGTGGTGGCCTGTACCTCGGCGATGACCTCGCCGGTGGTCGGGTTCTGCGGCTTGAGGACGCCCGCGCCGGTGGCGGCAGACCATTCCCCGTTGCCCAGATAGGTGCCCGCATTGGTGGCACCCAGACCCAAAGCCTTGAGAAGCTCGGAAGACATTCAAACTCCTGTTTCTTAACGTGATTTTGGTGCCGTCGGAGGGTGCTGCGGGGGCGACGGGATGAGCGGCACATAGTATCAGAGTGAACCGGTGGCCCTGCGCGGGCCGGATCCGGTGCGGGGGCGTTG
>NZ_BAZI01000307.1 GCF_001310775.1 Stenotrophomonas pictorum JCM 9942 | reverse complement strand
TGCCCGCCTCAGCCGCCGTGGATGCCGCCCAGGGTCAGCGCCGCCGGGTCCAGCAGCCGCTTGAGCTCGGTCTCGGACAGGCCGCTGTCCTCCACTGCCACCTCCAGCACCGGGCGCTGCTCCTTGTAGGCCCGTTTTGCGATCGCCGCGGCCTTCTCGTAGCCGATGATCGGGTTCAACGCGGTCACCAGGATCGGGTTGCGGGCCAGCGCCTCACGCACCCGCTCCTGCTTGACCACCAGCCCGGCGATCACCTTGTCGGCCAGCAGGTTCATCACGCTGGACAGCAGCTGGATCGAATCCAGCAGGTTGGCTGCGATCAGCGGCAGGGTCACGTTCAACTGGAAGTTGCCGCTCTGCCCGGCAATGGTGATGGCAGTGTGGTGGCCGATCACCTGCGCCGCGGCCATCACGGTGGCTTCGGGAATCACCGGATTGACCTTGCCCGGCATGATCGAACTGCCCGGCTGCAGCGCCGGCAACTCCACCTCGCCCAGCCCGGCCAGCGGCCCGGCGTTCATCCAGCGCAGGTCATTGGCGATCTTGATCAGCGCCACCGCCAACGCATTGAACTGGCCGGACAGCTCCACCGCGTCGTCCTGCGCGGCCAGTCCTTCGAACTTGTTGGCGGCACTGTCGAACTTCTTCTTCGTCGCGGTCGACAGCGCCTTGGCCACCTTGCCGCCGAAGCGCGGATCGGCATTGATGCCGGTGCCGATCGCGGTGCCGCCCAGCGGCAGCCGGCGCAGCCGCTTCAGGGCGTCCTCGATGCGTCCTTCAGCCGAGGCCAGCTGCGCGGACCACGCGCCGAACTCCTGGGCAAAGGTCAGCGGCATCGCATCCATCAGATGCGTGCGCCCGGTCTTGACCACCTTGCCCAGTCCGCGGGCACGCCTGTCGATGATGCGGCGCAGGTGCTTGAGCGCCGGCAACAGGTCTTCGACCGTGGCCAGCTGCGCCGAGACACGGATCGCGGTGGGAATCACATCATTGGAACTCTGCCCCAGATTGACGTGGTCATTGGGGTGCACCACCGTCTTGCCGGCCCTGCCGCTGGCGTTGGCCAAGGTGGCGATGACCTCGTTGGCATTCATGTTCGAGGAGGTGCCCGAGCCGGTCTGGTACACGTCGATCGGGAAGTGCGCGTCATGCATGCCGGCAGCCACCTCGGCCGCCGCCGACTGGATTGCCTTGGCCACGCCCTTGGGCAGCAGCCCCAAGCCGGCGTTGACCTCGGCCGCCGCGCCTTTGATCAGCCCCAGTGCCCGGATGAAGGCCCGCGGCATGCGTTGCCCGGACACCGGGAAATTCTCCACCGCACGCTGGGTCTGCGCCCCCCACAGCGCCTCCGCCGGCACCTGCAGCTCGCCCATGCTGTCGTGCTCGACACGCATCTTCATAGGATTCCTCCAACAGATCGACATTCCGGCGGCAACTCCGGTCCCGCCTTGCAGCGGCAATCTAGCCCATCACCTGCGAGGAATTCGTTTGCGGCGCCGCCCGTGGCACAGCCTGCCGCCGTCGTCGGCGTAGAATATGCGCCCCCGCCACTGCCCAACGCCTGCCGCCATGACGGATACGTCCCGCCAAGAAGCCACCCTGCTCGCCCTGTCCCCGCTTGACGGCCGTTATGCCGGCAAGGTCGACGCGCTGCGTCCGATCTTCTCCGAATACGGCCTGATCAAGGCCCGCGTCAAGGTCGAGATCGAGTGGCTGCTGGCGCTGGGTGCCGAACCGGGCATCAGCGAACTGGCCGATTTCAGCGCCGCCGGCAAGGCCAGGCTGCGTGCACTGGCCGAGGGTTTCTCGGTTGAGAATGCGCCCGCGTCAAGGAAATCGAGCGCACCACCAACCACGACGTCAAGGCCGTGGAGTACTTCATCAAGGAACAGCTCAAGGACGACGCCGAGCTGGCGCCGGCACTGGAGTTCGTGCACTTCGCCTGCACCAGCGAGGACATCAACAACCTGTCCTACGGCCTGATGCTGGCTGAAGCCCGCGACAAGGTGATCGTGCCGGCCTACAGCGGCATCGCCGCCACGCTGCGCCAGCTGGCCCATGCCCAGGCCGAACAGCCGATGCTCTCGCGCACCCACGGCCAGACCGCCTCGCCGACCACCCTGGGCAAGGAAATGGCCAATGTCGTCGCCCGCCTGGAACGGCAGATCAAGCAGATCGGTGCGGTCGAGCTGACCGGCAAGATCAATGGCGCCGTCGGCAACTACAACGCCCATGTCGTGTCCTACCCGGATGTCGACTGGCCGGCCTTCGCCGAAGCGTTCGTCACCTCGCTGGGGCTGGTGTTCAACCCCTACACCACCCAGATCGAGCCGCACGACAACGTGGCCGAGATCGGCGACGCCGCCCGTCGCGCCAACACCATCCTGATCGACCTGGCCCGCGACATCTGGGGCTACATCTCGCTGGGTTATTTCAAGCAGAAGCTCAAGGAAGGCGAAGTCGGCTCCTCGACCATGCCGCACAAGGTCAACCCGATCGACTTCGAGAACGCCGAGGGCAATTTCGGCATCGCCAACGCGCTGTTCGAGCACTTTTCCGCCAAGCTGCCGATCAGCCGCTGGCAGCGCGACCTGACCGACTCCACTGTGTTGCGTGCGGTCGGCACCGCCTTCGGCCACAGCCAGATCGCGCTGGACTCACTGGCCAAGGGCCTGGGCAAGCTGACCGTGAACCCGGAGCGTCTGGATGCCGATCTGGATGCGGCCTGGGAAGTGCTGGCCGAAGCCGTGCAGACGGTGATGCGCCGTCACGGCCTGTCCAATCCCTACGAGCAGCTCAAGGCCCTGACCCGCGGCCACGGCATCACCGCCGATTCCATGCGCGCGTTCATTGACTCGCTGGAGCTGCCGGCCGAGGCCAAGCAGCGCCTGCGCGAGCTGACCCCGGGCGGCTATGCCGGCCTGGCCGCACAGCTGGCCAAGGCGATCTGAGTCCTGATCACCTGAGCGAACCCCAGAGGAGCCGGCACTGCCGGCTCTTCTGCCATCTGGCGCCTGCCCGCAGCCCCGCATCGTGAAACCGCGCGGCCCCGGGGCGATGGTGCACGCCTATGCTGGCAGTCCAGGTCTCAAGGGAACTGCGGATCAACCTGGATGTGCCCGACCTGGCCGCCGTCCCGGTCTGCTACTGCGCGGCGATCG
>NZ_BAZI01000306.1 GCF_001310775.1 Stenotrophomonas pictorum JCM 9942 | reverse complement strand
CGGCCCACATCATTCAGGCGCTCGGCATCCAGCTGCGCCGCGCGTTCCAGAACGCCTGGAAATTGGCCGCCATCTCGCGCGCCTCGGGGCCGGCCACCAGCACGTCGCGGTCGCGGAAGTTGTACTCGTGGTCCCAGTCGTAATAGTCGTCCTGGTAGTTGCGCCCGCCGACCACGCCGATCACGTCATCAATCACCAGCAGCTTGTTGTGCATGCGCTGGTTGAAGCGGCGGAAGCAGCACAGCACGCTGCCGGCGTAATCCAGATAGTTGAGCTTGGCCTTGCCGAAGGCGGGGTTGTAGACGCGCAGCTGGAAGTTCACGTGCGCGGTGGACAGGGCGCCGAGCACCTCCAGGTCGGAAATCGCCGAGAGCTGGTCGATCAGCAACCGCACCTGGACCCCGCGCCGGGCGGCGGCCAGCAGCTCGTCCAGTACCAGCCGCGCACTGTCGTCGGTGTCGAAGATGTAGGTCTGCAGATCGATGCTGCGGGTGGCGCTGCGGATCAGGTTCAGGCGCGCCACCAGCGACAGCTCGCCCTCGTCCAGGATGGTGGCGTAGTGCAGCGGCAACTCCGGTTGCGAGCCGGCGATCGCCTGGCCGCCGAGCGCGCGCAGCGGCGAATCCAGCGCGCAGCGGTCGGGAAGATCGCACGTCACCGTGCTGGAGCGCGCGGCGATGGCGATCCCTTGGGCACGGTCCTTCTGCTGCGGCGACAGCGAGGCACAGCCAGCGCCCAGCACCGCGGCGCCGAGCAGCAGCAGACGCAACAGGAAATTCACGGTCCAGGGGCGCGGGTCAGGCGCGTACGCAATACAAAGGTCACTCGGTCACTCACTGCCATCTGCCAGCTATCCATGCCGTAGCGCCCGCGTTGGACGGTGCCACGACTGATGAGGTCGCAATCATAGCCGGGCCTTGCGCATTCAGGCTTCAGCAGATGCAGCGTTTCACGCCGGCTGATGCCGCGGATACTCAGCCGTCCGTCGATCTTGCCGCCGTGCTCGGCGATCTCCGGCCGGTAGGGATCGGACTCGAACTCCACCAGCGGATGATGGACGGCATCGAAGAAGTCCTCCCCGCGCATCCAGCCGGTGTAGCGCGGCTTGCCCGGGATCTCCACGTACTGGGTGAACATGCGCAGCCGCACCTGGTGGCTGCCGTCGGGCAGCACCGTGATCCAGCCCTCGAATCGCGGAAACACGCCCTCGATCGTCTGCCCGAAGCGGGTGCGTATCTCGAAACCGAACCGGGAATGGGCGGTGTCAAACTGCAGCGGCTCGCCCGCGAAAGCCGAGCTGGCCAGCAGTACCAGACTCAGCAGCAGCCCTCCCCGCGCCGCCGCCATGGGGTTAGGGCCACCAGAACGCGGTCAGCCGGGCGATACCCGGCTCGATCGCCGCCTCCATCGGCAAGGACAACACCGCCACCGCCGCCGGCGGCATGCCGCGGTAGTCGCCGGACTGGCCGCTGTGCATCAGCGCCACCAGCTGCTCCAGCCCCGGGTTGTGGCCGACAATCAGCAGGCGCTCCACTTCACGGTGCTCATCGGCCAGCGCGGCCAGCGTGCCGGGGACCGCGTCGTAAATGCGCTCGTCCAGGCGCTGTTCGACGTAGCCGGTCCGTTCCAGCACCGCTTCGAGCGTCTCGCGCGTGCGTCGCGCCGGTGAGCACAGCACCCGGTCCGGGGTCAACTTGTGTTCCAGCAACCAGCGCCCGGCGGCTTCGGCTTCGGCCAGGCCATGCGGGGAAAGGGGACGGTCGATATCGGCCTGGCCAGTGGCCGCCGGTTCGGCGTGGGCATGTCGCAGCAGGATCAGTTCACGCATGGTCGGGGAATACTCCTGTCAGACCTTGTTCAACCATTTGAGCAGCGGCGCCCAGTCGTGCTGGTGCTCGCGTACCTGGGCGGAGTGATAGTCGAACAGGCTGCGCCCGAGCCCGACCATCACCACGTAACTCTGGCTGTCGCGCAGCTGCGCGACCACTTCATACGGCCATTGCGCCAACATCTGTTGGGCCTGCTGCGAGGTCTGCGTCCATGGCTTGGTGCGGTTGAGCACCAGCCCCACGGGCAGCGCGCGCGAATGCACGCGCGGGATTTTGGCCAGACTGTTCAGAAAGCCGACGATCGCTCGATATCCAGCGCCGAGGGCAGCACCGGCACCACCACCGCATCGGCCACGTCGAGGAAGTGCTCCAGATCCTCGGCATACGCGCCGGCGGGCGCATCGATGATCACCTGCCCGGTGCCATCGGGAATGCGTTTTTCCCAGTGCTTCTTGCGGTACACGTCCAACGGCAGCACGGCGCTGTCGAGCACCGAGCGGCGCTGCGCCCAGCGGGTGCTGGAGCTGCGGGTCGCGTCGGCGATCACCGTGGCAGTGCCGGCCAACGCCGATTGCGCGGCCAGATGGGTGGCGATGGTGGTCTTGCCGACACCGCCTTTGGAGCCGGCTACCAGGATCGTCTTCATGCACGCCTCGTTTTGCGCGGGACTTGTCCGCAGCGTACACCGCGGCGCATTGCCAACGGTAGTCACCGGATCAGGAACGTCCGCCAGCGGCCCGGTCCGGCTTTGCTATCGTGTGCGCCCCGGGGATGGAACCACCATGAGCGAGCTGCAGGACCTCACCGCACTGATCCGCGCCAACACGCCGCTGATCGTCATCCAGACCCAGGACGAAACACGGATCGTGGAGCTGTTCCGGCAGGCGCTGATGCAGGTGTGGCGCGCCCTGTACCGCTGGTCGATCACCGAAGGCCTGCGCCGCATCGACATGGACCGCGAGGACGATGCCATCGGTCCCCCCGATGCCAGCGCGGTGTTGCGGATGATCCAGGACGCCGACCAGCGCGGTATCTACCTGCTGCTCGACATCCATCCCTACCTGGGTTACGCCAGCCATCAACGGCTGCTGCGCGACATCGTGCAGCGCCGGCACAGCCAGCCGCATGTGCTGGTGCTGGTCGGCAGCAAGGTCGAACTGCCGGCCGAACTGGAGGCGCTGGCAACCCGCTTCAACCCGCGCCTGCCCGATGCCAACGCGTTGTTGAAGATGCTGCGCGAGGAAGCCGGCGCCTATGCCGGCGAGCACGGCGGCCGGCGCGTGGAGGTGGACCAGGACGCGGTGCGGCAGATCCTGCGCAACCTGCAGGGCCTGAGACTGCCAA
>NZ_BAZI01000305.1 GCF_001310775.1 Stenotrophomonas pictorum JCM 9942 | reverse complement strand
CGGCCAGCGGCCGAAGCCGGCCTCGGCCAGCCGCTGCCATGGAAACAGCGGGCCCGGATCGGGCTTGCGGGTGGGCGCCATATCCTGGTGGCCGATGATCTGCGTGCGCGGAATGCGCAGCCGCGTGCACAGGTCCTCCAGCAGCACCAGCAGGCTGTCGATCTGCGCCGCGGCGAACGGCGTGCTGCCATCGTTGTCCAGTTCGATGCCGATCGACACCGAATTGATATCGCGCCATCCGGCCCAGCTGCCGGCACCGGCGTGCCAGGCGCGGCGTTCGTCACTGACCAGCTGGAAACGCCGGCCATCGGCACCGATCAGATAGTGCGCGCTGACCGGGCCGCCACTGTTGCGGCCGCGCAGTGTGTCCAGGCTCTGCTGCACCGAGTCCTGCTGGGTGAAGTGGATGACGATCAGCACCGGCCGGCGCAGGTCCTGGTTGGCGGACGGCACCCAGGTCGCCAGCGGATTGCGCGACGGGGTCTGCGCGCAGGCCCCCAGCAGCGCCACCAGCGCCACGGGCAACAGCAGTTTCATCGGGGTTCTCATCATCACCGCGGTCCAGTAGCGACCCGTCCGGCGGTGGGCATTGCCCCGCAGCACGGGTCTGTCACGACAACCGTGCCACCGCCGGCGGACCGGCGGCGGCACCCTCGCACTTTCAGCATCCCGCCCGCATCAGCGGAAGCGGTATTCAAGCAGCACGTTGAACGAACGGCCGCGCGGGTCGGCCACGCGCGCCTCCCAGCCGGCGCCGTCGCCATCATCCAGATAGCGCACGGTGAACGGCGGATCGGTGTTGAGCAGGTTGCGGATGCCGAAGGTCGCCTTCAGGTTTTCCATGCCGCTCCAGGTCAGGCTGTAGTTGTAGGTGGTGTAGGCATCCACGTTCGGATCCCACGCCGGCGGGGTGTAGCCGTTGACGATGCCGCCGGGCTTCCAGTCCTTGTAACCGCCCCGGTAGACCTGGGTCAGCGTGTGCGCCCAGTCGCCGCGGGCCCAGCCCAGGCTGACGGTGTGCTTCCACTTGATCGGCAGGTTGAAGTAGCGCTCGTACTCGCCGACCAGGTTGTCGCTGTAGGGCAGGTTGTCGAAGGTCTTGGTCTTGAAGGTGTCCAGATAATTGCCGTTGAGGTGCACGTTCCAGGCACCGCCGGCCAGTTCGCCACGCAGGTTGGCGTCCAGCTCGATACCGCGGGTCAGCGTGCCACCGGTGTTGATGAAGCGCTGGTCGATCGCGATGATCGTGCCGCTGGCGTCACGGATGAAGTTGGACGCATACAGCGGGTAGTTCGCGGTCATCGTGGACAGGTTGAAACCGCTACGGATCGTGTTGGTGCGTTCGATCTCCCACCAGTCGACGCTGAGGTTGAAGGCATCCCACGGCGCCAGCACGAAGCCGATGCTGCGCTGTTCGGCTTCTTCCGGCTTCAGGTTCGGATTGCCGCCGGTGATGATGTCCGGGCGGATCTGCACGCTGCAGGCGGCCACGTCCGGGTTGTACTGGCCGCGCGGGCAGGTCGCCGGATCGGCCAGGTCCAGACCGGTGTACTGGGTCTCGGTGATGCCGCGGAACAGCTTGGCGAAGTCCGGCACCTTGAAACCGGTGCTGTAGGAACCGCGGAACACCAGCCAGTCGATCGGCTGCCACTTCAGCGAGTACTTCGGATTGGTGGTGCCACCGAAACCGTCATAACGGTCATGGCGCACCGCCAGGTTCAGCTCCAGGCTGTCGAGCACAGGCAGGTTGAACTCGGCAAACGCCGCTTTCACGTTGCGCTGCTTGGGCGACATGTAGTTGGCCGCATCGCCCGGCACGCCGAACACATAGGCGTTGCCGGCCAGCCATTCGGCCGGACCGCCGAATTCGTATTCCTCGCGACGCAGGTCCACCCCCACCGCGGCCTGCACCTGGTCCTCGCCCCACAGCGTGAAGCCGAGGCCGCCGCTGAAACTGGCATCGAAGGTGGTGGTGGTCGAGGTGCCCTCATAGATCTGCAGGCCGCTGGCATCGGCCGCGGCCAGCGCGTCACGGCCGGCCTGCGACTGCGCCTGGCCGGGCATCAGGAACGGATTGAGCAGGCCGCTCTTCAACGCGGCCTTCAGCTGCGGAGTGAAGTAGTAGCCGCCCGCGGTGGTCGATTCGGCCTTGCTCTGCGCGCGCGACAGACCGACATCGTAATCCCACGTGCCCAGCGTGCCGGTCATGCCGAACAGCAGGCGGTAGGCCTTGGTGCTGGTCTCGATCTGGCGCGGGCCGCAGACCTCGCAGCGCCAGCGGTAGGCGATCGGCCGGCCATAGACCAGGTTGGCCTGGTTGCCGAAATAGCCCTGCAGCTGGTTGTAGACCGCGTCGTAGGTGGCCTGGGTGTTGGCGTTGAGCTCGTAGGCGTCGAGCTGGGTGGCGCTGGCATTGATGCTGGTGGTGATCTGCTGCGCCTCGAACTGGCGCTTGGAGGTCACCTTCGAGCCCATCAGCTCGGCGTAGAACTCGTGGCTGTCGCCGAGCCGGAAGGTGGCGCGGCCGACACCCTGCACGGTATCCACCGGCTGCTGGATGGTGCGCGCGCGGCCATAGTCCCAGGCGCAGCCGAAGCTGGCGCCGGGGCTGGCCCAGATCTTGTCGTCGTACGGGCCCATCATGTCGCCGCCGGCCTCGCAGCCGGCACCGCCGGGCAGATCCAAGGTGTTGACCGTGGTCTTGGTCAGGCCGCTGGCCGGGTCGCGCAGGCCGCCGCCGATCAGGCTGCCGGTGCCGCTGACGATGTTGGCGAACGGGGTGCCACGCGTGTCCGGCGACAGCCCGCGCTCGGGCTGGAAGCTGTTGACGAAATCGCGCTGGTTGCCGCGCAGGATCTTGTTCTTCTTGGCGTTGACCGCGGCCCAGACGTTCCAGCGGTCGCTGTCCAGATCACCCCAGCCACCGAGCAGGCTGGCGTGGTAGATGTTGCCGCCGCCTTCCTGGGTGACGTCGGCGCCGGAGGTCAGGGTGATCCCCTGGTAGTTGGTGCGGGTGATGAAGTTGATCACCCGCCGATGGCGTCGGTGCCGTACACCGCCGAGGCGCCATCGCGCAGCACTTCCACCCGCTCGATCGCGGCGAAGGGAATCGAGTTCAGATCCACCACCTGGCCGGCCAGGCCATGGGCGGCGACCCGGCGGCCGTTGAGCAGCACCAGCG
>NZ_BAZI01000304.1 GCF_001310775.1 Stenotrophomonas pictorum JCM 9942 | reverse complement strand
GCCGCCGACATGGCGCAGTTGCTCGGGCAACCCGGCGCCCTGGCGCAGATGCTGATGGCGTTGATCTCCACCGGGGGTGCCGCACTGCTGGTGTATGCCTGGCGGCGCCGTGCCACCTCGGCCGAACGCGGCATCTCCGCCCACGCGCTCCGGCGCGGATCGACCTGGGGCTGGACACTGCTGGTGGCTGCGCTGGTCTTTGCCGGCAGCAGTTTCATCGGCTGGAGCGCCAAGCAGCTCGGCATCGAGCCGGTGCCGACCAATCTGCCGTTGATGGAACAGGCGCTGGCCAATTTTCCGCTGTTTCTGCTGCTGTTCGCGGTGTTCCTGGCGCCGGCCTACGAGGAGCTGCTGTTCCGCCGGGTGCTGTTCGGACGCCTGTGGGCCGCCGGTCGTCCTGCACTGGGTATTGTCCTGAGCAGCGCCGCCTTCGCGTTGATGCACGAGGTCCCCGGCACCAGCGCCAACGGCCTGCCCGAGATTCTCCAGCTTTGGCTCATCTACGGCGGCATGGGCGCGGCCTTCGCGTGGCTGTACCGCAAGACCGGCACGCTGTGGGCCGCCATCGCCGCCCATGCGATCAACAATGCCATCGCGCTGGGCGCGCTGGTGGTGTTCGGTACCGGCTAAATCTGCACGTCGGATTGACGGAAAATTAAGCCAGCCGCCCGCACACTGCGGGCATGAACAAGGGGGCTTGCGTGAAATCGATTCTTTGTGCGGTGACCATCGGTTTGCTGCTGAGCGCCTGCGCCACCACCACCTCACCCACCGGGCGCCGCCAGGTGGTCGGTGGCGTGTCCCAGCAGCAGCTGGATCAACTCGGCGCGCAGGCGTTTTCCGAGATCAAGGCCAAGCAGACCCTGAGCCGCGACGGCACCCAGAACGGCTATGTGCAATGCGTGGTCAATGCCCTGGTCGCGCAGCTGCCCGCCCAGTACCGTGGCGTACGTTGGGAAACGGCGCTGTTCGTCGACAAGGAGCCCAACGCCTTCGCGCTGCCAGGCGGAAAAGTGGGCGTCAATACCGGCATTTTCAGTGCCGCCAGAAACCAGGACCAGCTGGCGGCGGTGATCGGCCACGAAATCGGCCATGTGATCTCGCGCCACCACGAAGAGCGCCTGACCCGCCAGCAGGGCACCCAGATCGGACTGGGCATCATCGGCGCATTGGCCGGCGCGGCCTATGGCGATGCGGGAACTAGCGTGGTCAACCAGTTCGGCGGCCTCGGCGCGCAGGGGCTGATCCTGCTGCCGGGCTCACGCACCCAGGAAGGTGAAGCCGATGAGGTCGGCCAGCGGTTGATGGCGCAGGCCGGTTTCGACCCGGCCCAGGCGGTGGATCTGTGGCAGAACATGATGGCGGCCGGCGGCAACCGTTCGCCGCAGTGGCTCTCCACCCATCCCGATCCGGCCAACCGCATCCGCCAACTGCAACGCGATATCCCGATGTTGCAGCCCGTTTACCAGCAGGCGCGCCAGGCGGGCCGCATCCCGCGCTGCGGTTGACCCGGGGCGACCGATGCGGGCAGTCCCCTGGACATTGGTGCAATACAGCATCGGAAGTGATTTCTCCATCAAATATTTTCTGGTACGTTTGCTGGCTCTGCTTTTTCCAGACCGTCCGTTTTCAGTGCCGCCTTGGCGGTTTCAACGAGGTGAACCATGATTTCCCACAGCCCCAAGAAAGCAGTGCTTTCCGTTCTGATTGCGACCCTGCTCGGCGGTGTTGTGGTTGCCGATGCCTTTGCCCAGGCGCGTTCGTCTGATCGCAACGAGCGTCGCAGCAAGGGTAGCGCCAAGGCTGAAGTGCTCTTCCCGGAAGCCACCCGCACCGAGCCGAACGGCAAGCCTTCCTCGAAGATGGGCGGCAAGCTGCAGAAGCTGTTCGCCGCGTACAACAAGGACGACTACGCGCAGACCCGCACGCTGGCCGATGAAATCATCGCCTCGGCCGATGCCAACGATTACGACAAGGCCGTTGCCAATCAGCTCGCCTCACAGGCGGCCTACAACCTGGATGATGGCGCCGCCACCAAGCAGTATCTGCAGCAGGCCATCGCGCTGAACCAGCTGGACAACAACGGCCACTTCCAGGCGATGTTGATGCTGGCCCAGCTGCAGCTGCAGGACGAGCAGTACGCCGAGGGGCTGGCCACTCTGGACAAGTACTTTGCCGAGTCCAAGTCGGCCAAGCCGGAAGAACTGGTCATCAAGGGCCAGGCGCTGTACCAGACTGAAAAGTATGCCGAAGCCATTCCGGTGCTGAAGGCGGCCATCGCCGCTTCGCCCGAGCCCAAGGACAACTGGAACCAGCTGCTGATGGCCTCCTACGCCGAAGCGGGCCAGACCGCTGAAGCGGTCAAGGAAGCCGAAGCACTGGCGGCCAAGAATCCGGCCGACAAGAAGGCGCAATTGAATCTGGCCAGCATGTACATGCAGGCCGACCAGATGGACAAGGCGGCCGCGGTGATGGACAAACTGCGCGCCGCTGGCCAGCTCACCGAAGAGCGCGAGTACAAGCAGCTGTACTCGATCTATGCCAACACCGACAACAAGGAACGGGACGTCATTGCGGTGATCAACGAGGGCCTGGAGAAGGGCATCCTCAAGCCGGACCACCAGGTCTACCTGGCACTGGCGCAGTCGTACTACTACAGCGACCAGGTACCGCAGGCGATTGAAGCGTGGCGCAAGGCGGCGCCGCTTTCCAAGGATGGCGAGACGTACCTGAATCTGGCACGTGTGCTGCACTCGGAGGGGCGTATTCCGGAGGCCAAGCAGGCCGCGCGGGACGCGTTGGCCAAGGGTGTCAAAAACCCGGCTGATGCAAACAAAATCATCAACCTGAAGTAAGCAGGAATAACGCCTGAACAGCTGCATTTGTGATGCGCAGCTGGTCAGGATTGGTATAAGCTTGGAGGTTCCTGCGGTGTCATGCGCCGCTGAATCAGGGGCGCCATAACAGCGTCGTCCCGACCCCACTAAAGAGCTCTTGGCGCATGACGGAACAACTGGTCTTCCACCACAGGTATGACGGCGAGAAAGATAAGGGTCTGAGCTGGCCCCGTATCGCCGGTATCGCCTTTGTAATCGCACTGCATCTTGCAGCCCTGATGATGCTTCTGATTCCTGCCGTGGCTCCCAAGGCCGCTGCGGAAAAGGAACGCAATGTCATGGTGACGCTGGTCGACGCGCCGCCGCCGCCGCCGCCACCACCG
>NZ_BAZI01000303.1 GCF_001310775.1 Stenotrophomonas pictorum JCM 9942 | reverse complement strand
TTACCTTCGGAACGAGCCTGCTTCTCATAGGTGCTGACTGGATAGGTGCTGTACCAACAGCACAGCGCCCCGCCGCGATGGGCGGGGCGCTGCGGCGGTCACGCCGCCTGGGGCTTGCTGCGCGACCAGATCAGGTCGTGCGTGCCGTCCTCGCCTTCGATCAGGCGGGCATAGACCGGAGCCGGGAACGAAGGATCGTCGAGGGTCACGGACTTGTATTCCCGCCCGGCCTCGCTGGTCTTGTTCCATGCCGCGCCGATGTCGTGGCCTGCGGCCTGGAGGCGGAAGTCGGGGGCGTTCTCGCTGCTGCCCTTGTCGTTGGGAACCAGCTTGACCTTGACGTTGAGCGTCAGGGTGCGCAGCGTGCCGGTGAAGCCGTCTTTGTCGGTGGTGAAGGTGCCGATGTTGGCCATGATGATTTCTCCTTTCGGTTGAACAAGGTTCGCGCCCATCGCGTCCTTGTTGTGATCCGGCCGGCGGGGGACGGGCTGGCTGCACCGCTTGCGGTCGAAACGCAGTGGAGAACCGGAAGGTGAAAAGAATTTGCTGCGCGAGGAAGCCGCGCAGCGGCGGGGAAATTGTTTTCGCCGGACGGTTGCAGCCATGAAGCCCGAGGCGCAGCCGCGCCCCCGCCAGGATTCACAACGAGACAAGGACGCCTTGGGCCGAACCGCTCCGAAAGGAGATAGGGCCGGCTCGCCCCCCCCCGCCCGAAGGCATCTCCGGCACGCCCCCTGACGCGGGCCAGGTCAACCACCCAACGACAAGCGAGAACGCCCTTGCCGCACCTTGCGGCGCAGGTCTTGAGGCGTGGCGTGGAAGCTCCATAGCGATGCCGGGCGGGTTGTCCGTGAACCGTCCTTCGTGACGTGATGGGCAGGAACCGCCAGCGTTGAGGACGGCACGCATCCGCACAACCTGCCGCAGCAAGCGCCAGCGTGTTTGCCAGCGTTGCGACCATCGCGGCGGGGCGCTGGCCAGGCCGATCCAGCGCAGCCGGTTCGGCCGCATCGAAGATGCACCAAGCATCGCGCGGCGGGGATAGCCTGCAAGGCTTTCCCCTGGAGGCAAGCGCAGCGCCGCAGGCGCGCAGGCGTGAGGGATTGAAGCCGAATGGCCGTGACGGCAAAGACGGCACGGGACGCAGCCCGAAAGCCCGGCGGCGCATAAGTGCCGCCACGCCCTGTTCTCGCCTCACGAACTGGCTCGAACGCTCTACAGGATGAAGCTGCCTTGGTCGGCGTAACCGTGCGGCTCAATCACCACCGCGGCCACTCGCGCCTGCACAGCACGCTTGCACGAGAATTCCTCTCCGCCATCCTGTATCCAAGCGCCGAGCCGACGTTCCAGCCAGCCGTGCGCGCACGCCGCGCCGTCATCCAGGCCGTCGTTGAAGTCGGCTTCGACCTGCTCATTGCGCGGGTCAAGCAGTACGTGGATCGCCAACTCGTCGCCGCTAATCGCGGCGACAGCCGCAGTTGCCGGCAGGCCGTCGAAGGTGAAGCGGTACAACCCGCGCACGCCGCCTCCGTTCGTCGGGTCGGCGCCGGCCCACCAGTCCTCGCCCGGGGACAACCCGAACAGGCGCTGTTCCAAGCCGGCGTTGATCGCCGCGACCATCAGGTTGCGCCATGCGTTCCAGCGCACGCCGCGCTGCTTGCGCAGCGGATAGGTCTTGAACGGCGAGTAGGAACGGTCCAGCTCTGGTAGCAAATGCAGGTCATCTGGTGCGTTGTAGCCCAACTGCCGCAACCGCTGGATCGCGCGTGCATTGCTCGGTTTGCTAGCCTCGGCAGTGGCGCGACCGCCGAGTGCGGCGCGCAGCGCCGCATGGGTTCTGAACCCGAGCGCGGCGGCTACGACCTCGCTCATATGCGCGGAACGGACGCCGCTCACGCGGCGCTCCGCCCGCTGTTTGAGATTGCGGACGGCGGCCTCGGAAACAAAATAGGTAGATGCAGACATGCCAAATTCCTCTGTACATGGCCGATGTCTGCCGATTACGCATCGACCGAAGGAATGGGCACGGTCAACGTAACGAATGAAGCGGTATAGAACGTCGTTTAACCCGGCAGCAGGTTCAGCTAGACGCGGCTGTACGCTCATCATAGCGACCGACTGCCGTGAAGCAAGTGCGCGGGAGGAATCCCGCGCCGCCCTGTCCCCGCCTGGCTGAAGGCGGCGACGGGGCGATTTTGTTTTGGACGTTGGAACCGGGCGCGGCCACCGCCGCGCCCGGATTTTGGAACAGCCCCCGGCTCAATGTGCCGGGGGCTGCCGCTGCTATTCCTTCGTCTCGATGAGCCACCACACGGCACGCGGCAAGGCGCGGCCCGTGATGGGATGAATGTCGGTGAGGTCGGCGCAGGCCATCCAGCCCGAGGGCGGGCGATAGCCGCGCACGTCGCCTTCACCATGCCAGCGGCGAGCGCGTACCGTGCCGGGGGCATAGGTCGCCGCCATGCGCGGGCGGCTGTTTGTGGTGCGGGTCATGTGGCTTCTCCTTCCAGCGAAGCGCCCCGGTCGAGGCCGGGGCGCTTGCCTTCGGTGCGGGTCAAGCGGCCAGCGCCTCGGCGGGTTCATCCGCCATTGCTTCGGCATCCTCCGGCGCGTCCTGCTCCGGGCCTTCTTCCTGCGCGGCCTCCTGCGGGTCTGCGGCCTTGAAGATGGCGGGCATCCAGCCCGTGCCATCGGCCAGCCGTTCCGCTTCGCTGGCAATGTCGGCCTTCTTGAGCTTCGCCAGCCGGTTGACCTGCTCGGGCGCGTACTCGCCCACGGCATCCAGAATCGCGGCCTTGGAAACGTGCTTGAAGTAGCCTTCTGCGGTCGGCTTCCACCATGCGGCCATGTCGAGGCCCACGGCCTGCGCTAGTTCCTCGCCGCGCTGGTGCGTCGTGGCGCGAGGCGTCACCACGTCTACCGTCGCGGCCACGCAAACCGCCAGCAGGCGCACCAGTTCGTCTTGCGAATTCACCAGCAGCGCGGCGAACAGTTCGGCGCTGTCCTCCGGCAAGGCTTCACCGGCCACCTGTTGCAGTTCGCGCAGCGCCACGGCGGCGGGCGATTCCGGCCAGTCCGGGGTCATGCCTTCCAGCCGGTCTTGCGCCGTAAGGCGCACGCCCAGCGGCAGGCCATCGCCGTAGGCGTCGGGCTGCAAGACGGTCTGCACCATGCCATGCACCAGCGCGGCCAGCGCGACGTGCGGATGCCGTGCGACTTCGATTTGCAGCGCGGCGGTGCGGTG
>NZ_BAZI01000302.1 GCF_001310775.1 Stenotrophomonas pictorum JCM 9942 | reverse complement strand
CACCGGCGCTGCTGGATGCCGGCATCCTCGAACTGATCGTGGTCAACCGCTCGGCCGAGCGCGCCGATGCGCTGGTCGATGCGATGAGCGAGCCGGGCCGCGCGATTTCCGCCTATTGGGAAGCGCTGCGCGAACAGGGCGATTTCGAACTGATCATCAACGCCACCTCGGCCGCGCGCGGTGGCGGTGAGGGCTTCAACCTGCCGCTGTCGCTGGTCAACAGCATGACCACGGCGGTGGATCTGAACTACGGCGAGGCGGCCATTCCGTTCCTGGCCTGGGCCCGCGCCTCGGGCTGCCGCAACAGTTTTGACGGGCTGGGCATGCTGGTCGAACAGGCCGCCGAGAGCTTCCAGCAATGGCATGGCATGCGTCCGGAAACCGATGCGGTGTATGCGCAGCTGCGCAGCCGCGATGCGTTCCTGGTCACCGCCGACTGAGCGCGCCATGGAAAGCACGCAGCTGTTGACCACCCTGCTGGTCTCCATCGGCTACCGCCTGCCGGTCCTGATCGCGCTGGGGGTGGCCCTGGTGATGCTGCTGGATACCCCGCGCGGGCGGGTGCGCACGGTGGCGCTGTCGGCACTGGTGCTGCTGCTGGCGGCGACCCTTGTCGGCGGCGTGTTGAGCGTGCTGCCGCTGCTGCTGATCGCCGGTGGCAACTTCGCCGGGCTCAGTGGCCTGAACACGGTGCTGGGCGCGGCCCATTTCGCGCTGTCGCTGCTGGAGGCCACCGGTTTCATCCTGCTGGCGTGGGCGCTGGTACAGGCGCTGCGCCGACAAGCGGCGCGCGGCACGGTGTGATCTGCACGGGCATTCGGTGAATGCGGGCCGGTGTGGGAAAATGCCGGCCTTGATCGCAGCAGGCAGCACAGTGGCGTGACCGAAAAAGTGGAAGCTCCGCGGACCTTGACCGAGGAATTGAAGGCCGGCATCCGCGACGCCTACGCCAAGCTGCAGGCCAACACGCCCGGGTTCAGCACGCGCCGTTCGCAGAGCCAGATGATCGGCGTGGTGTCGCGTGCGCTGGGCACCGGCGGCGTGGGTGTGGTGGAAGCGCCGACCGGCGTGGGCAAGAGTCTGGGCTATCTGACCGCCGGCGTGCCGATCGCGCTGGCCAGCAAGAAGAAGCTGGTGATCAGCACCGGCACCGTGGCGCTGCAGTCGCAGCTGGTCGAGCGCGACATCCCCAATTTCCTGAAGAACACCGGGCTGCAGGCCACCGTGGCGCTGGCCAAGGGGCGCACCCGTTATCTGTGCACGCGCAATGCCGCCGAAGCACAGGGCGAGGGCAGCCAGGAAGGCATGTTCGGCGACGAGGCCCCGCTCTACGACCGGCCGCTGGCGCCGATCGAAATGGATGTGGCCGAGAAGCTGACCAAGGCCTTCATCGAGGGCAAGTGGAATGGCGATCTGGACAACGCACCGGAGCCGGTCACCCCCACCTTGCGCATGCGCATCACCACGCCGGCCTCGGCCTGTGCCGGGCGCCGTTGCGCGTATTCGGCGCAATGCCCGGTGCTGCGCGCGCGTACTGAAGTACGTGATGCGCAGATCATCGTCACCAACCATGCGCTGCTGCTGTCGGCGCTGTCACTGGGCGACAGCGACAGCGGCCAGCCGCTGATCGCCCCGCCCGCCGAGATGCTGCTGGTGCTGGACGAAGGCCACCACATCGGCAACGTCGCCATCGACCAGGGCGCGGCCACCCTGCCGCTGGATGACATGGCCAAGCGCACCGGCCGCCTGCAGATCCTGATCGCCGGCGCCTACCGCGCGGTGGACAAGGACAAGCTCGGCAACCTGCTGCCGAACGAGGCCATCGAGGTGGCGGCGCGGGTGAGCAAGCTGCTCAAGGCCTTCCGCGACGAGATCGCCCAGGTATGGATTCCGCAGCCCGACGAGCGCGAACCAATGTGGCGCGCCGCCAATGGCCGCCTGCCTGAATCCTGGCGCCAGCCGATCGAAGTGCTGGCCGATGAAACCCGCACCCTGCTCAACTGGGCCACGGCGGCGGCTTCGGCGGTGGCCAAGGGCAAGCAGGATGATCCGGCGGTCGAGCGCCTGCAGCGCAATCTGGGCATGGCCCAGGAAATGGTCGAGCAGCAGTACAACCTGTGGGCCGCTGGCGCCGCGAGGACAAGGAGGGCCAGCCGCCGATCGCGCGCTGGATCACCCTGTCGCGCGATGGCGACACCATCCTGCACTGCTCGCCGGTATCGGCGGCGATGGTGCTGCGCAAGCTGCTGTGGGATGAGGTCGACTCGGTGGTGATGACCTCGGCCACGCTGACCGGCGGCGGCGATTTCCAGTCGCTGGCCATCGACAACGGCATTCCCGCAGACGCGGAGATGGTCTCGCTGGCCTCACCGTTCGACCTTCCCCACCAGGCCGAGCTGATCGTGCCGCCGTTCCCGGTGACGCCGGACGACCGCGAGCGCCATCCGAAGGAAGTGGCCAAGTACCTGGCCAGCGAACTGGACTGGGACAAGGGCAGCATGGTGCTGTTCACCTCGCGCTGGAAGATGGAAAAAGTGGCCGAGCTGATGCCGGCGACGCTGCGCAAGAAGGTGCTGGTGCAGGGCGACGGCGCCAAGCAGAAGATGATCGACGAGCACCTCAGGCGCACCGCGGCGGGCGAGGGCTCGGTGCTGTTCGGCCTGAACTCGTTTGGTGAGGGCCTGGACCTGCCGGGCGAGGCCTGCACCACGGTGGTGATCACCCAGGTGCCGTTCGCGGTGCCGACCGATCCGCAGACCTCGACCCTGAGCGAGTGGTTCGAAAGCCGCGGCTTGAACTCGTTCAACCTGATCGCGATCCCGCATGCGCTGCGCACGCTGACCCAGTTCGCCGGGCGCCTGATCCGCACCTCCACCGACACGGGCCGGGTGATCATCCTCGATTCGCGGCTGCTGACCCGTCGCTACGGCAAACGCATCATCGATGCGCTGCCGCCATTCAAGCGCGTGATCGGCTGAGCGTGCGGCCGGTGTGACTGGTGCCGGCCGGCGCCAGTCCGTACAGTGCCTCGCCCTTCCTTGCCTGTCGCCCGCATGTCCGATTTCATCGCCACCTTTCCCTGGACCCTGCCGCTGCAGCGTCTGCAGCAGCGCGATCCGGTGCTGGCGCCGCTGGCGCTGTTCGATGCGGACGGTGCCTTGAACGCGCACGGGCAGGCGCTGGAGCAGCTGCTGCTGGCCGGGCAGGCGCTGGCGCAGCGCGAGGCCGATGTCGCCTTGGTCGCCGATGAGCTGC
>NZ_BAZI01000301.1 GCF_001310775.1 Stenotrophomonas pictorum JCM 9942 | reverse complement strand
GCTGCTGGGCTACGTGGTGGCGATGAGCGTGTTCGCCGCGCCGCTGATGCGCCAGTCCGAGGCCATCGCCACGCAACTGCAGGCGCCGGACCGCTACCTGCAGGATGTGCGCGGCACCCTCCCGCAAGTGAGGCAGCCATGAGTCCACATCGCCCGCTGCTGCGCCGGCTGTTCCCGTCGCCCGTGCTGTCCATCACCGTGGTCGCGTTCTGGATGGTGATGTCCTTCACCTTCGACGTGGGGCAGCTGCTGCTGGGCCTGCTGCTCGGACTGGTGGTGCCGCTGTTCGCCGCGCGCCTGGACCGCGAGTTCGCCCGCATCGGCACCTTGCGACCGGTACCGCGGCTGGTCTGCACGATCCTGTGGGACATCCTGATCTGCAACCTGCGCGTGGCCGCACAGGTGCTGGGCCCGGAAGACCGCCTGAAACCGGCGTTCATCTGGCTGCCGCTGGATATCGGCAACATCCACGGCATCGCCGCGCTGACCAGCTTCATCACCCTGACCCCCGGCACGGTGTCGGCCGCGCTGTCCGAGGACCGCCGCCACCTGCTGGTACATGTGCTGCACCTGGAGGACGCCGACGCGCTGATCGCCGAGATCAAGAGCCGCTACGAGGCGCCGCTGATGGAGATCTTCCCGTGAACGGGCATCTGATATTCGAAACCACCCTGATGGTGTGCATGCATGTGGTCGGGCTGGCGATGCTGCTGGCGCTGTGGCGGCTGCTGCGCGGGCCAACCGTGCCGGACCGCATCCTCGCCCTGGACACGCTCTCGGTCACCGCCATCGCGCTGCTGATGCTGTTCGGCATGTACCTGGATTCGGCCATCTATTTCGAGGCCGCGCTGATCATCGCCATGCTCGGCTTCGGCAGCACCGTGGTGCTGAGCAAGTACGTACTGCGCCGGGATATCGTCGAATGATCACGTTCCTGCAGATCACACTGTCGGCCCTGCTGGTGTTCGGCTGTTTCTTCATCCTGGTCGGCGCGCTGGGACTGGTGCGCTTTTCCGATTTCTTCAAGCGCCTGCATGCGCCGACCAAGGCCAGCACCCTGGGGGTGGGCTGCATCCTGGCGTGCTCGGTGGCCTATCACATCTTCCTGGGCGAAGACCCGCAGCCGCGCGAGCTGCTGATCACCGTGTTCCTGTTCATCACCGCCCCGATCAGCGCGCACCTGATGGCCAAGGCGGCGCTGTCGCTGATGATGGAAAGCCGCCCCGAACCGCCCACCGGCGGTAACGGCGGGGCCGACACCGACACTCCGCCCAACTGAGGCGGCGGCGCTTCCGGCGGGCGTCAGCGCAGCTGGATCTGCGCCACGTCGCTGACGCGCACATGGGTCTGGTAGTAGTACTTCCCGCTGGGCTGCCCCTGACCGTCGGTAAAGTCGATCCGCACCATGCGCGCGGTACCGCGCACCAGAACCGGCTTGCCCTTCAACACCGTCTTCGGATCGGCCTGCAGCCGCTCGGCCAGCGCCAGCCGCGCCTGCGGATCCACCGCGACGCTGAGATTGCGCGGGTCACGGTAGTCCGGCTGCGAGCCCAGGAACAGGCGGCCACCCTCTTCCCCGATAGCACGCACGTTCAGTGCGAACACGCCATCCACGCCACGGCCGGGACCGGCGGCCGCGGCCAGCTGCACCGCCATCGCCGGATCGATCCAGGCCCCCTGTTGCCGCGGCAGCAGCGCGCACCCGGCCAGTACAACGCACAACACCGCAACGCCCATCCCCTTGCGCATAACTGTCTCCCTGATCCGTCAATACAACAGCGCCAGTTCCAACCCCACCCACGCCAGGAACGCCACGAGCAGCACCGCACCTTCGCCGCGGGTGATCTTCAGGTCGCCGCGCAGCATCGGGTACAGCATCAGCACGAACACGATCGCCGCCGGCAGCTCCAGCCGCACGAACGAGGCCGGCAGCGGCATCGGCCGCAGCGCCGCCATACCGCCCACCACCACCAGCAGGTTGAACAGGCTCGAGCCGATCACATGACCGACCACCATGTCGCCCTGGCCGCGACGCGCCGCGGCGATGGCCGCAACCACTTCCGGCAACGCGGTGCCGATAGCCACCGGCAGCAGGCCGGCCAGCAACGGCGACATCCCCCAGCCGGCGCCGATCACCGGTGCGGCCTGCACCACCCAGCGTGCGCCGTAATACAGCACCACGGCGGCGATCAGCAGGCGGACCATATTGAGCCACAGCATCGTGCGGGTGGTGGCGTAGTTGGCGATGCTCTCCTGCAGCTCCACCGGCTCGCGCCGCGCGCGCGTCAGCAGCAACGCCAGCACCGCCACAAAGCCCAGCAGCAGCACGATGCCTTCGCTGCGGCTGATCACGCCATCCAGGCCGAACACGATCAACGCCAGCGACGCCACGGCCAGCAGCACCAGCAGCGGCGACAGCAGCCGGGTGCGCACCAGCAAGGGAAACGCCAGCGCCGCCAGACCCAGGGTCAGACCGACGTTGACGATGTTGCTGCCCACCGCGTTGCCCAGTGCCAGCTCCTGCGCGCCGACCACGAACGCGCGGGCATTGACCACCAGCTCCGGCAGCGAGGTGCCGAACGCCACCAGCAGCAGACCGGCGACGAACGGCGAGGCGCCGAAGCGCTGGGCCAGACCGGAGGCGGCCTTGACGATGGAGTCCCCGCCCAGCGCCAGCAGCAGCAGCCCCAATGCGAACCACACGATTGCTTCAAACATTCCGCATCTCTCCCGGCAATGATGGCGGCGGTTGCAGGGCCGAACGCGTGCCCCACCGTTAGCGGCAGCAGGGTATCAGCCGCAGCCTTCCACGTAATCCACCTGTGGCGGCAGTCCCACCCGCCACGCGCCGACCTTGCCATCGGCGCCCAGCTCGAACACCAGCACGCCCGGACCACCGTCGACCGCCGTCACCCGCAGCATCCGGGCGCCGTCCACATACTTGTGCGGCTGCGGGGGGCCGGCGTGCGGATACAACGCCTGCAGCTGTGCCAGCTCCATGCCGACCGTGCCACCGCCCGGCGCCGGAACAGCGGTGCTACGCAGGTCATAGCGCACGAAGCGATCGCCCTCGATCATGAAGAATGGCCGGGCCTCGTCCTGGCCGGCCGGACTGAGGTAATAGCAGCCGCCGTCGGCGACCGCATCCCCTTGCAGCTCGCCAGGCCACGATGCGTGCAGCTGCGCGGCATCGCTGCCCAGTGGCACCGGCCCATAGCCCTGCCAGCCGGCACCGGCAGTCGTCGCAGCAGGCCCAGCC
>NZ_BAZI01000300.1 GCF_001310775.1 Stenotrophomonas pictorum JCM 9942 | reverse complement strand
GCCCGTCGCGCGGTCCGCAGGCCGGTGGCAGCTGCGGGCCGGACCGAATGGGCCTACCATTGCCACCCCCCGTTTTTCCCCATGTGACGCCCATGAGCAAGCAGAACCAGTGGATCGTCGGCGTCAATGCCGTGGCTTCCTCGATTGAAAAAGACCCGGAGAATGTCCGCGAAGTGCTGATCGAGGCCGGCGCCAAGAATCCGCGTCTGGTGGAAATCGAGGAAGAAGCCCTGCGGAAAGGCATCGACGTGCGCAAGGTCAACGCCCAGGCACTGGGTGGCGTGGCCGGACAGGTCCGCCATCAGGGCGTGGTCGCCCGTTACGCCGCGCCCAAGCTGTGGGCCGAGAACGAGCTGGAAGGCCTGATCGAGGCCGCTGGCGGCAAGGCGCTGGTGCTGGTGCTGGACGAGGTGCAGGACCCGCACAACCTCGGCGCCTGCCTGCGCAGCGCGGCCGCTGCCGGCGTCACCGCGGTGGTGATTCCCAAGGACAAGAGCGCGCCGGTCAACGCCACCGTGCGCAAGACCAGCGCCGGTGCCGCCGACCGTATCCCGGTGGTGGCGGTGACCAATCTGGTGCGCTGTATCAAGGACATGCAGAAGCTGGGCGTGTGGGTGTACGGCTTGGCCGGTGAAGTGGACCAGACCATCCATCAGCTCGACCTGCGTGGCAATGTGGCGCTGGTGATGGGCGGCGAGGGTGATGGCCTGCGCCGGTTGACCCGCGAGACCTGCGATGGGCTGGTGCGCATCCCGATGCCGGGCGATATCGAAAGCCTCAACGTGTCGGTGGCCACCGGCGTGGTGCTGTTTGAGGCGGTGCGCCAGCGCCTGGTCTGAACCGCTCCGTTGCCACCCAAAGCCCCGCCATCAGCGGGGCTTTTTTATGGCTGCGACCGCGGTGCGCCGGTGCGAAGCCGCCACGGGCGCCTGCCGCGCCAGCTCGCCAGTGCATCCCCGGGTGCGGGTTTCTGCCGATACCCGAAGGGAGGGTGGGACGGGCGATCCGCGTGATCGCCTGGACAGGCAGCCTGCGCGATCACCGCCTGGGCTCTTACGTTTGCCGGTTAGCATCTGCCGGGCCAACAGGGGGCTGCCGGCGGATGGACGTGCCGCGATGGACGCGGTGCCAGCCGGCAGAGTCGGGCGATGGGGCATTCGCCATGTCCGGCCGCATTTTGATCTCTTCCCGAGCCGCCGTTCGCCGCTGCTGTCACGGTGGCGGGATGTCCCGTGGCCCGCGCGGCAAATGGGAATGGTTGCCGCCGGTCGCGGGCAAGTGGTGTAGGTTGAAGCTGTCGGAGGATGGCGGCGTTGTCGTTGCAGGCGCGCCGTGGCTTCCCCGGGACCCGGTATTCAGGGGCGCGCCAGGCCGGGGGCGCATGCAAGAGCAGATCGTCCACGATGGAATCGGAAACCGGTCATAAGGCTTACCTGGCAGACAGCGCAGGTCGTATGCGCTTGCCCGCCGGGCGGCGGGTAAGCGGCGCGTTGTCGTTGTTTCTGCTGTTGTTGATGGCCGCGTGGCCCGCCTGGAGCCAGTCCAGCCGCACCGCGCTGAACGATTACAGCCGCGACCTTTGGACCAGCCGCAACGGCCTGCCGCACAACACGTTGCGGGATATCGCGCAGACTCCTGACGGCCATCTATGGTTCGCCACCTGGGAAGGGCTGGCCCGCTACAACGGGCTGGATTTCACCGTGTTCGATCGCAACAGCCGTCCTCCCGTGCCGGACAACGGCATCGGCACCCTGTACGTGGACCGGGAGCGCGCGTTGTGGGTGGGGGATTCGCGCGGCAATGTCACCCGTTTCGACCAGAAGGGCCGTTGGCAGCAGTGGCGGCCGCCCCACGGCGATGCGCCGGCGGTCATGATCGAGGCCATGCACAAGGACAGCCGCGACCGGCTGTGGCTGCTGTATGAAGGCACCGGACTTGGCCGGCTGGACCCGGATGGCCGCTTCCATCATTTCCTGCCGCCGGCGGCGCTGCGCGATGCGGTCAATTTCACCCACATGGCGGTGGACGGGCGTGACCGGGTCTGGATAGGAACCTTCGACGGCCTGCTGTATCTGGATGTCGACGGCGTGATCAAGCGCGCGCCTGCCGCGTTCGATCTTCCGCCCGGTCTGGCCTGGCCCTATCTGGCACCGGATCACTCGCTGTGGGTGGTGGCGGCCGACCATCTCTACCGGATGGAAGGCGAGCATCTGGTACTCAAACACCGGCTTCCCGGCGTGGGCCAGCTCACCGAGATGCTGCTGGACCGCCACGGGGAGGTCTGGGTGGGGACCGAAAACAACGGGCTGTGGCGGTTGGGCGAAAAGGGCGCCGAGCATCTGCGCTCGACCGGGGCGCTGCTCGACTCGCGGGTCATCAGCCTGCTGGAGGACCAGGAAGGCAGCATCTGGGTCGGCTTGAATGGCGGTCTGTTGCGCCTGCGCGAGGCCCTGTTCAACAGCTACACCCATAGCGATGGACTCAGTGGCGATTTCATCCGCACGCTCACCGAAGATGCCAACGGGGCGCTGTGGATAGGCAGCAGCAGTGGCTTGGACCGGATGCTGCCCGATGGGCGGATCGAGCCGGTCGCCCTGCGGCCCGGCGAACGCCAGCCTTCGATACTGGCGCTGGCTACCGGGAACCGGGATGACGTCTGGATCGGCACCCGTGGCGAGGGCGTCTTCCATATCGACGACCGTGGCCGTGTGCAGCGGTACCGGCCCGGGGAGGAGGTGCCGCGTGGCAACTACCGGGCGATCGCGCTCGCGCCCGACGGCCGGGTGTGGCTGGGCTCGGCCCACGGGGTGCTGCAGCTGGAAAACGGGCGCGCCGTGCCGGTGGTGCTTCCGGGCATGCCGCGCACGGTGGTGCTGGCGTTGAGCTGGCTGGAAGACACCCTGTGGATCGGTACCACCGAAGGCGTGTGGCGCATGCAGGGCGGACGCGCCCAGAAGATCGATATCGCCAAACTTGGCGATGCGCGCGCCGTATACGGCTTCCGCCAGATTGACGATGCGGTGTGGATCACCAGCGACCGTGGTCTCTACCGCTACACCGGCAACGGCCTGGCGCACGTGGGGCTGCAACACGGGCTGCCGGTGGATACGGTGTTCGAGCTGGTGCCCGACGCGCTGGGCAATGTCTGGCTGAGCAGCAATCGCGGCATCTGGCGCACGGACGCGCAGCAGCTGCAGGCGGTGGCCGATGGCACGCGGCCCCGGCTGGAGGGGGTGATGTACCGCGAGATCGACGGGGTCGCCAGCG
>NZ_BAZI01000299.1 GCF_001310775.1 Stenotrophomonas pictorum JCM 9942 | reverse complement strand
TCTGCCGTCCGGCGGCGGCCAGGACGCGGAAGGCGGCCTGACCTTCGACACGGGGCGCGTGGCAGCGAGCGTGCTAGCGTTCGCGCCTTATGACCGCATGGAGCCCGCATGTCCCGACTCACTTCCGCCTGCCTTGTCGCAGGCCTTATTTCCACCGGCCTGACCGGAGCCGCCATGGCCGCTGACGAATCCCAGGACAAGTACGCCTGGCTGGAAGAGGTTGCCGGTGACAAGCCGCTGACCTGGGTCAAGGCCCAGAACGCGCAGGCGGAAGCCAAGCTGGCGCAGACCCCGCAGTTCAAGCAGATGGAAGCCGGCATCCGCGAGGTGCTCGATTCGGACGCCAAGATCCCGGGCGTGGAGAAGATCGGCGACTATTACTACAACTTCTGGAAGGACAAGCAGCACGAGCGTGGCGTGTGGCGCCGTACCACGCTGGTGGAGTACCGCAAGGCCGAGCCGCTGTGGGAAACCATTCTGGATCTGGATGCGCTGAACAAGGCCGAGGGCGAGAACTGGGTATGGCATGGCGCCAACTGCCTGCGTCCGCAGTACACCCGCTGCCTGATCGCGCTGTCGCGCGGCGGCGCCGATGCCGATGTCACCCGCGAGTTCGATCTGGTCAAGAAGGACTGGATCCAGGACGGTTTCTTCCGTCCCGAAGCCAAGGGCGGCCTGGCCTGGATCGACCAGGACAACGTGTTCGTCTACACCGATTTCGGCGACGGCTCGATGACCACCTCCGGCTACCCGCGCGTGGTCAAGCAGTGGCGCCGCGGTACCCCGATCAGCGCGGCCACGACCGTGTACGAAGGCAAGCCCGAGGACATGTACATCTCGGCGATGCATGACGATACGCCCGGTTTCGAGCGCAATTTTGTCAACCGCACGATCGCTTTCTACAACAACGAACTGTTCCTGGTCGGCGCCGACGGCAAGCTGGTCAAGGTGGATGCGCCGAACTCTGCCGAGAAGAGCGTGCGTCGCGAATGGCTGACGCTTGAACTGCGTGAGCCGTGGACGGTGGGCGGCAAGACCTACGCCGCCGGTTCGCTGCTGGCGACAAGGTTCGACGATTTCATGGCCGGCAAGCGCACGTTCGACGTGCTGTTCGCGCCGACGGACACCACGTCGCTGGCCAGTGCGGTGTGGACCCGGTCGCACGTGGTGCTGAACGTGCTCGACGACGTCAAGAACCGCCTGAAGGTCCTCACCCATGGCCAGGACGGCTGGGTGTCCAGCGATTTCACCGGCGCACCGGCGTTCGGCACGATTGGTGTCGGCGCGGTGGATGCGGATGAAAGCGATGCGGTTTGGATGACCGTGACCGACTATCTGACCCCGACCGCGCTGGCCCTGGCCGAAATCGGCCAGCCGCCGGAAGTGCTCAAGACCATGCCGGCGTTCTTCGACGCCAGCGGCAAGGTGATCGAGCAGCACTTCGCCACCAGCAAGGATGGCACCCGCGTGCCGTACTTCGTCGTGCATGACAAGGCGATGAAGCTGGACGGCTCCAACCCGACCCTGCTGTACGGCTATGGCGGCTTCGAGATCTCGCTGACCCCCGGCTATTCCGGCGGCATGGGCCGTTCCTGGCTGGACAAAGGCGGCGTGTATGTCGTGGCCAACATCCGTGGCGGTGGCGAGTACGGTCCGCGCTGGCACCAGGCGGCGCTGAAGCAGAACCGGCACAAGGCCTATGAGGACTTCGCCGCGGTGGCGCAGGACCTGGTCAGCCGCAAGATCACCTCGGCCAGGCACCTGGGCGTGCAAGGCGGCAGCAACGGCGGCCTGCTCACCGGCAACATGCTGACCCAGTACCCGGAGCTGTTCGGCGCGGTGGTCGTGCAGGTGCCGCTACTGGACATGAAGCGCTACAGCCACCTGCTGGCTGGCGCCTCGTGGATGGCCGAGTACGGCAACCCGGATACGGCCGATTGGGACTACATCAAGACCTTCTCCCCGTACCACCTGTTCGATCCGGCCAAGAGCTACCCGCCGGTACTGTTCACCACCTCCACCCGCGATGACCGCGTGCACCCGGGCCACGCCCGCAAGATGGCCGCGAAGATGATCGAGGCCGGCAAGGACGTGACCTACTACGAGAACATCGAAGGCGGCCACGGCGGTGCGGCCAACAACGCGCAGGCCGCGCACATGCAGGCGCTGGCCTACAGCTTCCTGTGGGAGCAGCTGGGCGGGAAGTGATGTCCGACGGCAAGTGATGCAGGAAAAACGCCACCTTCCGGTGGCGTTTTTTTGTTCAGGGCGGCGTGGAGTGGATCAGCGTTGCTGCCAGCGGCGCAGGCCGCGGCCGATACGCTCCACCGCCTGCTGCAACCGCGGCACGTCCTGGGTGTAGGCGATGCGCACGTGCTGATGGGCGCGGTGCTGGCCGAAATCCAGCCCCGGCGTGAACGCCACATGTTCGGTTTCCAGAAAGTGCGCGCAGAAGGCCTGCGCATCGTCGGTGAACGCGCTGACATCGCAATACAGATAGAACGCGCCCTGCGGTTCCACGTCGATGCGGAAGCCCAGCTCGCGCAGGGCCGGCAGCAGGTAGTCGCGGCGCTGGCGGAACTGTTCGCGACGCTGCTCGAAGAGGGCGATGGTCTCGGGCTGGAAACACGCCAGCGCCGCATGCTGGGCCATCGACGGCGCGCTGATGTACAGGTTCTGGGCCAGCTTCTCCAGCTCGGGGACCGCCTGCGGCGGCGCCACCAGCCAACCCAGCCGCCAGCCGGTCATGCCGAAGTACTTGGAGAAGCTGTTCAGCACGAAGGCGCCGTCATCGACTTCCAGCACGCTGGGCGCGTCGAAGCCGTAGGTCAGGCCGTGGTAGATCTCGTCGACCACCAGATGTCCCCCGCGCGCCTTCACCGCGCCGGCCAGCGCCGCCAGCTGCGCCTTGTCCAGGGTGGTGCCGGTGGGGTTGGCCGGCGAGGCGAGCAGGGCACCGAGCTGTCGCGATTCCAGTGCGCGTCGATCAGCTCCGGGGTGAGCTGGTAGCCGGTGGCGGGCCCCGCCGGCACCAGTTGCGCGGCGCCTTCGACCAGACGCAGGAAATGCCGGTTGCAGGGATAGCCCGGGTCGGCCAGCAGCCAATGCCGGCCGGGATCGACCAGCAGGCTGGAGGCCAGCAGCAGGGCGCCGGAGCCGCCGGGCGTGATGAGGATGCGCTCGGGGTCGATGTCCAGCCGGTAGCGGTCGTGGTAGAAGCCGGCAATGGCCTGGCGCAGAGCCGGCAGGCCGCGGGCGGCGGTG
>NZ_BAZI01000298.1 GCF_001310775.1 Stenotrophomonas pictorum JCM 9942 | reverse complement strand
CCGCGCCGAGCGCGACGGCCCGGGCGTGCAGCGGCGCCGGTATGTCGTAGTGCGCCCCGCTGGGACGGTTCTGGAAGGCGCGGCGGGGAATCCCGAGCTGCTGCGCCAGCGCATGCAGCTCGGGCAGGGTGTCGGCCATCAGATGCGCCCAGCGCTCGCCGCGCCAGGGATGTACCGCATCGTCGATATAGACCGTCACCGGTAGCCTGCGGCTCAGCCCTGCGGCTTGTCGCCGGTGTCGGCTTCAGCAGCCGGTGCGGCTTCGGCGTCGGTGCTGTCAGCCACGTCGGCGTCTTCGGCAGCCATTTCCTCGTCGCCGCTTTCGAACTCGGCCACCAGCGCGGCCAGATAGTCGTCGGCGGTCTTGCCTTCGTCGGTGGCCAGATCGTTGATCATCGCCTCCAGCTGCGGGGAGTACTCCAGGCTGACCTTGCGGCCTTCCTTCTCCTGCACGTTGGCCAGGTGCTTGAGCATGGCCAGCATCGGCACCGGGTTGTCGGCGTTGCCCATGGTCTGGCCACCGATGGCCAGCAGCCATTCGTTGCCCTGCAGACCGATGGCGGCCACCACCTGGCCTTCTTCATTCATCAGCACGGCGTGGTTTTCCACCGGCTGCTGGGCGTTCAGGCGGGCGAACGGGCGGCGCGGGGCCTGCTTCTTGCGCTGGTCGCGCTTGGCTTTGGACTGCTTGGACATGATGCTCGGGCTATGGGAAAACAGCGCCCATTGTAGGCCTCAGTCGGCGACGGTGACCGGATCGGCGTTGCCGCCCGCAGCCGCGGCGGCCAGTGCCGGCAGCGGCAAGGTGTCGGTTTCATTCAGGGCGGCGGCCTCGGCATCCCTGGTCATCACCACGATGCTGATCCGGCGGTTGATCGGGTTCTGCGGGTTGGTTTTGTCGAACAGCACCGAGGAGGACAGCCCGACCACGCGCGCGACCTTGGCCTCGTCCATGCCGCCTTCCAGCAGCGTGCGCCGCGCGGCGTTGGCGCGGTCGGCGCTCAGTTCCCAGTTGCTGTAGCCCAGCTGGGTCGAATAGGCGGTGGTGTCGGTGTGGCCGGTCAGGCTGATGCGGTTGGGCACCTGGGAGATGAAGTGCGACAGCTCCAGCAGGATCGCCCGGGTGTAGGGCATCAGCCGCGCGCTGCCCAGATCGAACATCGGCCGGTTCTGCTGGTCCACGATCTGGATGCGCAGGCCCTCCGGGGTGATATCCAGCAGCAGCTGATCCTTGAACGGCTCCAGCGCCTGGCTCTTGCTGATGGCTTCCTGCAGTTCCTGTCTGAGCGCTTCCAGCCGTTGTTTCTCGCGCTCGCGTTCCTGTACCGGAGTTGGCACGGCTTGCTGCTGGTTCTGGAACGGGTCGCTGCTGTTGCCGCGCGAGATGTCGGTGGCGCCCCCCAGTTTGATCATCGAGGTGCTGGCACCGCCCGGACCGGCCATGCCCGGGGCCGGCGTGGCGCTGCTGCCGGCCAGCGGGCTGGGATTGCGGAAATACTCGGAGATCGCCGCGCGCTCGGGTTTGCTGGTGGCGGCCATCAGCCACAGCACCAGGAAGAAGGCCATCATCGCGGTGACGAAGTCGGCGTAGGCCACCTTCCAAGAACCGCCGTGGTGGCCGCCGTGTTTGACCTTCTTGACCCGGCGGATGATCACCGTGGGTTTGGTTTCGCTCATGACCGGCGCCTTACTTGACCGACTTCAGTTGCTGCTCGAATTCGTTGAAGCCCGGGCGCAGCGCCGAGGGCACCGTCTTGCGCGCGAACTCCAGGGCGATCTTCGGGTTGTAGCCGCGCAGACACGCCAGCAGCGCGGTCTTGACCGATTCGTAGATGCGCGCGTCCTGCTCGGCGCGGGCTTCCACCGCCGCGGCCAGCGGGCCGACAAAGCCATAGCCGAGCAGGATGCCGAGGAACGTGCCGACCAGCGCGCCGGCGACATGGCCACCGACTTCCTTGATGTCGCCGCCGATCGAGCCCATGGTGATGACGATGCCCAGCACCGCGGCGACGATGCCGAAACCGGGCAGTCCGTCGGCGACCTTGTTGAGCACCGCGGCCGGCGCCAGCGACTCCTCGTGGTGCTTTTCCAGCTCCAGTTCCAGCAGCGCCTCCAGTTCGTGCGGCTCGATATTGGAGCCGATCATCAGCCGCAGGCAGTCGGTCATGAAGGCCATCAGGTGGTGATCGGCCTGGATCTTCGGGTAGCTGGCGAACACCGGGCTCTCGCCGGGGTTCTCCACGTGCTCCTCCAGCGCCATGAAGCCCTCTTTGCGTGCCTTGTTGAGCAGTTCGTAGACCAGGCTGAGCACGTCCAGATAATCCTGGCGCTGGTACTGCGGGCCTTTGAAGGTGCCCACCACCGCGGCCAGGGTCTGTTTGACCAGCTTGAGCGGGGTGCCGATCAGGAACGCGCCCAGTGCCGCGCCGCCGATGATCACCAGTTCATAGGGCTGCCACAGCGCGCCCAGGCGCCCGTGCGCGCCAAGATAGCCGCCCAGTACGCTGAGGATGACGACGAGCAGACCAACGATGATGAGCATGGGGCAGGCACAAGGAGGGAATCTCCCGTTGTCGGCCTGGCGCGCCAGAACTGAAGTGTGAACTCAGTCGGCGGGCATCGCTTCGGCGCCGCCGCGGCCCAGCGGGTTGGGATATCGCTCGCCGTGGCCGGCGAAGCCCAGCGATACCGAGTTCAGGCAGTGCCGCTCGAAGGTGGGCGGCGGACCATCCGGGAAGACATGCCCCAGATGGCTGTCGCAGCGGGCGCAGACGATTTCCGTGCGCACCATTCCGTGGCTGGTGTCGCGGATCTGCCGCACATGCGCCGGATCGAACGGGGCGAAGAAACTGGGCCAGCCGGTGCCGGAGTCGAACTTGGTGCTGGAGCGGAACAGCGGCAGCCCGCACAGCCGGCAGCAGTAGACGCCCGCCCGCTTGTTGTCCAGGAATACGCCGCAGAACGGGGCCTCGGTGCCGTGGTGCAGCAGCACGCGCGCCTCGTCCGGGCTCAGCCCGGCGATCAGGGTGGCGCGTTGCGCGGCGTCCGGAGGTGTGAGGTCGAAAGCGGTCATGGTTGGGGTCCGATGGGGCGAGGACATGGTAGGTGCGTGCGGGGATCGGACCAAGCCGCCGCGTTCATCGCTGCGCCAGCCGTTCGGGTGCATGCTCGAACCGATACATAAAGGGAGGCCCCCATGACCAGGTTTGCCCGCATTGTGCTGTTGCTGGCCGGCGGCCTGCCGCTGGCGGCGCAGGCGCAGCTAAAACCGGCGCC
>NZ_BAZI01000297.1 GCF_001310775.1 Stenotrophomonas pictorum JCM 9942 | reverse complement strand
CGATGTCGGCCAGCAGTGCGGCGGTGGCGCCCAGCTCGGCACTGGAGGCGGGCAGCATCTTTGCGGCCAGCCGTGAGGCCAGCAGCGCCCGGGACTGCAGGGCGTTGCGTTCGGCGGCTGAAATGGCGGCCAGCGAGAAAACCTCACTGGCCAGCACCAGGTCGCGCAGCGTCGACAGCCCCAGCCGGGTCACCGCGCCACGCAGGTCGGAAATGGCGCGGCCATTGTTGAAGAAGGCCGAATTGGACAGCTGCAGCACCTTGGCGGCGATGGCCGGATCGGCCGCCACCAGCTTGGCGATCTCGCTGGCATCACTGTCTTCGTTCTCTTCCAGCGCCTGCATCAGGCTCAGGTAGAGATGGGGCGGGGAGGGCAGCTTCTCGATGCGGCCGATGGAAGTGCGCAGACGCGGGCTGTCGAGCAGTTCGCGCAGCTCTTCCAGGCTGGTGAGGGCCTCCAGCAACACTTCCGGCGCCAACGGCAATGGCAGAAAACGATGGGCCACGCCGATGATGCGGGCCGAGGGGGAGCGCTGGCTGCTGTCGGTGTCGATCAGCGCGATACGGATGGTTTCCGGGCGCAGCGTGCGGATCTGACCCAGTAAGGTCGCCGGGGTGAGATCGGCCAGCACCGGGGCCACGATGACGGCGTCCACGGCCGAGGTCGCCACTGCGGCGATGGCGGCATTGCCATCCGGGGCGGTCTGCAGCTGCCAATCCTCTCCAAGATCGCTGACGTACTCGAAAAGTTCGTTCGACAGACTGGCTTCATCGCCGACAAGCAGGATACGCAAGACACTTTCCCCAGAAAAATACAGTTACTTGGCCACAACGGAAACAGGCCGGGAAAACCGGCCTGTCAATGTAGCCGAACCCCGTAACAGGGTCATGCGCTACAGATATGAAACGTGATCACTGTCGCTGCAGGCGGCAGGATCAGCCTTGCTGTTCCTGCTGGGCCAGGAAGGTCTGGTGGGCTTCCACCAGGATCTTCTTGGCTTCGGCGGCGTCGCCCCAGCCTTCGATCTTGACCCACTTGCCCTTCTCCAGATCCTTGTAGTGCTCGAAGAAGTGACCGATGCGCTCCAGCCAGTGGCTGGAGACCTGTTGGATGTCTTCCACATGGGCATAGCCGTTGAAGATCTTGGCCACCGGCACGGCCAGGATTTTCTCATCGCTGCCGGCTTCATCACTCATTTTCAGCACGCCCACCGGACGGCAGCGCACGACCGAGCCCGGTACCAGCGGCAGCGGCAGCACCACCAGCACGTCGGCCGGGTCGCCGTCGCCACACAGGGTCTGCGGCACGAAACCGTAGTTGCAGGGGTAGCGCATCGGCGTGGAGAGGATGCGGTCAACGAAGATCGCGCCGCTTTCCTTGTCCATTTCGTACTTTACCGGCTCCGAATCCTTCGGAATCTCGACGATGACGTTGATTTCTTCCGGCGGGTTCTTGCCCGGCGAGACAAGTTTCAGGCTCATTGCGCTGACTCCGAATCGTGATGTTTGGGGAAAACGCCCATTCTACGCTGGCGCCTATTGCACTGCATCACGCCCGCCCCTGGAAACAGGACACCCCGCCGGAGCGGGGTGTCCTGTCCTTCATAAACAATGGCTTGCGGAGTCTCTACAGCAACGGCACCAGCAGCAGCGCGACGATGTTGATGATCTTGATCAAGGGGTTGATCGCCGGGCCGGCGGTGTCCTTGTACGGGTCGCCCACCGTATCGCCGGTCACCGCCGCCTTGTGGGCATCGCTGCCCTTGCCGCCGAAGTGGCCGTCCTCGATGTACTTCTTGGCGTTGTCCCAGGCACCGCCACCGGTGGTCATCGAGATCGCCACGAACAGGCCGGTGACGATGGTGCCGATCAGCAGACCGCCCAGGGCTTTCGGTCCCAGGAGCAGGCCGACCACCACCGGCACCGCCACCGGCAGCAGCGAGGGCACGATCATTTCCCGGATCGCCGAGCGGGTCAGCATGTCCACCGCGCGCGAGTAGTCCGGTTTGCCGGTGCCCTGCATGATGCCGGGGATGTCGCGGAACTGGTGGCGCACTTCCTCCACCACCGCGCCGGCGGCACGGCCGACCGCTTCCATCGCCATCGCCCCGAACAGGTAGGGGATCAGGCCGCCGATCAGCAGGCCGATGATCACGGTGTGGTCGGACAGGTCGAAGGCGAAGACCGTGCCCGGGTTGGCCAGCTGCAAGTTGTGCGTGTAATCGGCAAACAGCACCAGCGCGGCCAGCGCCGCCGAGCCGATCGCATAGCCCTTGGTCACCGCCTTGGTGGTGTTGCCGACCGCATCGAGCGGATCGGTGATCTCGCGGATTTCGGGCGGCAGTTCGGCCATCTCGGCGATACCGCCGGCGTTGTCGGTGATCGGGCCGTAAGCGTCCAGCGCCACGATCATGCCGGCCATCGACAGCATCGCGGTGGCGGCGATGGCGATGCCGTACAGGCCGCCATGCAGGTGGGAAAACCAGATTGCGGCGCACACGGCCACCACCGGCAGCGCGGTGGACTTCATCGACACCCCGAGCCCGGCGATGATGTTGGTGCCATGGCCGGTGGTCGAGGCCTGCGCCACGTGCTGCACCGGCTTGTACTGGGTGCCGGTGTAGTACTCGGTGATCCACACGATCAGGCCGGTGAGCGCCAGTCCGATCAGTGCGCAGATGTACAGATTCATCGCGCCATAGGGTGAATCGGCCATCAGCTGGGTGGTGACCGGCCAGAACGCGATCGCGGCCAGCACCGCCGAGACGATCACGCCTTTGTACAGCGCGCCCATGATCGAGCCGCCCGGCTTCACCTTGACGAAGAAGGCGCCGATGATCGAGGCGATGATCGACACCCCGCCCAGCACCAGCGGAAACAGGACCGCGTTGCGGCCGACCTCGGCCATCATCATGCCGCCCAGCAGCATGGTGGCGATCACCGTCACCGCATAGGTTTCGAACAGATCGGCGGCCATGCCGGCGCAATCGCCGACGTTGTCCCCCACATTGTCGGCGATCACCGCCGGGTTGCGCGGGTCGTCCTCGGGAATTCCGGCCTCGACCTTGCCGACCAGGTCCGCGCCCACATCCGCCCCCTTGGTGAAGATGCCGCCGCCCAGTCGCGCGAAGATCGAGATCAGCGAGCTGCCGAAGGCCAGCCCGACCAGCGCGTGCAGGTTGTCGGCCAGGCTCAGCCCCAACTTCTGCAACACCAGGTAGTAGCCGGCCACGCCCAGCAGGCCCAGCCCGACCACCAGCATGCCGGTGATCGCACCGCCGCGGA
>NZ_BAZI01000296.1 GCF_001310775.1 Stenotrophomonas pictorum JCM 9942 | reverse complement strand
GGGCAGCGTGACCCCGACCGTGCTCGATGGCGGGATCGTCCGCAGCAGCTGGCAGTGGCTGCCGCAGATCGGGCTGGATTTCAGCCTGCGCCTGGACGGACTGGCGTGGATGTTCGCCGGGCTGGTACTGGGTATCGGCGCGCTAGTGGTGCTGTACGCGCACTACTACCTCTCGGCGAAGGACAGCGCGCGGCGCTTCTACAGCTACCTGCTGCTGTTCATGGGCGCGATGCTCGGCATGGTGCTGGCCGGCAACCTGCTGCTGTTGATGGTGTTCTGGGAGCTGACGAGCATCAGCTCGTTCCTGCTGATCGGCTTCTGGTCGCACCGCAAGGACGCCCGCGAGGGCGCGCGCATGGCACTGGTGGTCACCGGCGGCGGCGGTCTGGCGCTGCTGGCCGGCGTGCTGCTGATCGGCCGCATCGTCGGCAGTTTCGATCTGGACGTGGTGCTGGCCTCGGGCGAGCTGATCCGCGCCAGCGCGCTGTATCCGTGGGCGCTGCTGCTGGTGCTGGCCGGCATCTTCACCAAGAGCGCGCAGTTCCCGTTCCACTTCTGGCTGCCGCATGCGATGGCCGCGCCGACGCCGGTGTCGGCCTATCTGCACTCGGCCACGATGGTCAAAGCCGGCGTGTTCCTGCTGGCACGGCTGCACCCGGCGCTGGCCGGCACCGAACTGTTCTTCTATGTGGTCAGCGGTATCGGGGCGATCACCCTGCTGATCGGCGCCTGGAACGCGATCTTCCAGCATGACCTCAAAGGCCTGCTGGCGTATTCGACGATCTCGCATCTGGGCCTGATCACCCTGCTGTTCGGCCTGTCCACGCCGATGGCGGTGGTGGCCGGCGTATTCCATATCCTCAACCACGCCACCTTCAAGGCCTCGCTGTTCATGGCCGCCGGCATCATCGACCACGAAACCGGCACCCGCGACATGCGCCGGCTCGGCGGCCTGCGCCGGCTGATGCCGATCACCAGCACGCTGGCCATCGTCGCCTCGCTGGCGATGGCCGGGATTCCATTGCTCAACGGCTTCCTGTCCAAGGAAATGCTGTTCACCGAAGCGCTGGCCACCGAAGGCCCGGACTGGATGCGCAATGCGGTGAGCGCCGCCGCGCTGCTGGCCGGTATCCTCGGCGTTGCCTACAGCCTGCGTTTCGTCCACGACACCTTTTTCGGCAAAGGACCGGTGGACATCGACGTGGTGCCGCATGAGCCGCCGCGCTGGATGAAGGTGCCGGTGGAAGTGCTGGTGGTGATCTGTCTGGCGGTGGGCATCGTGCCTGCGCTGACCGTCGCCCCGGTGCTGCAAGCCGGTGCGAGCGCGATTCTCGGCAACGCGATGCCCGGGTACAGCCTGGCCGTCTGGCACGGCTTCAACCTGCCATTGGCGATGAGCGTCATCGGCGTGGCCGGCGGCATCGCACTGTATTTCGGCTTGCGCCGGTTCACCGACCTGTACGCCGCGCGCAACCGTCCGGTCGGCAAGCAGCTGTTCCAGCGCAACCTGGAGGTGCTGTTCGGCTTTGCCCAGCGCTTCACCGCCGCAGTGGCCAACGGCAGTCTGCAACGCATGCTGCTGGCGCTGGTGCTGGTGGCGGTGATCGTGGCCGCCGCGCCCTATGTCGCCAATCCGGCGATGCCGGCCTGGCCGGCGCCGCAACCGATCCCGTTGCTGGGCTGGATGCTGTGGCTGGTGATGCTGGCCTGCGCCTTTGCCGGCCTGTTCCTGTTCCGGCAGCGCCTGCTGGCGGTGATCGTGATCGGCGGTACCGGGCTGATGGTGGCACTGACCTTCGTGTTCCTGTCCGCGCCGGACCTGGCCCTGACCCAGCTGATGGTGGAGATGGTGACGCTGGCGCTGATGCTGCTGGGCATGAACTACCTGCCGGCACAGTCGCCGCCGGAACACTCGCGCTGGCGCAAGCGCCGCGATGCGGCCATCGCCATCGTCGCCGGTACCGGCATCGCCGCGCTGGCCTATTCGCTGATGACCCTGCCGCCCAACACCATGGCCGGCGAACTGCTGCTGCGCTCGCTGCCCGAGCCTACGGCCACAACGTGGTCAACGTGATCCTGGTGGACTTCCGCGGCTTCGACACCTTCGGTGAGATCACCGTGTTCGGCATCGCCGCGCTGGTGGTGCATGCACTGCTGCGGCGTTCGCGGATGGCGCCGGAGCAGATCATGCCCGGCCCGCCGATGAAGCTGCCGGTACCGGCCGATCTGGCGCAGATCATGTTCCCGCTCACGCTCACCGTGTCCATCTTCCTGTTCCTGCGCGGCCACAACGCCCCCGGCGGCGGCTTCATCGCCGGCCTGGTGCTGGCGGTGCCGCTGCTGATCCAGTACGTGATCCAGGGCTCGGCCTCGGTGGAATCGCGCTTCGGTTTCGACTACATCCGCTGCATCGGCCTGGGCCTGCTGATCGCCCTGCTCAGCGGCGCCGGCTCACTGCTGTTCGGCGTACCGTTCCTGACCAGCGGCCACCTGGACCTGCAGCTGCCGTTGATCGGCGAGGTGCCGCTGGCCAGCGCGATCGGTTTTGATACCGGCGTGTACCTGGTGGTGTTCGGCGGGGTGATGCTGATCCTGTCGATGATGGGCACCGTCAAACCCTCGCGCAGCCGCAACGCCCGCAACGGCGAAATCGATATCCACCGCCGTTCGGCCCGCACCGGGGAGATGCACTGATGGAACTGGCCCTGGCAAGCGCGATCGGTGTGCTCACCGGCATCGGCATCTACCTGCTGCTGCGCGCGCGCAGCTTCGATGTGATCCTGGGCATGACCTTCCTGTCCTATGCCACCAACCTGCTGATCTTCAGCGCCGGGCGGCCGGTGATCGGCAAGGCGCCGGTGCTCAAGGACGGGATCGCCAGCACGCTGGCGCACTACACCGATCCGCTGCCGCAGGCGCTGGTGCTGACCGCCATCGTCATTGCGTTTGCGATGACCGCGGTGAGCATCGTGCTGGCCATGCGCAGCCGCAGCGACAACCACAGTGATCACGTGGATGCACACGAGCCCGAGCCGCCGGCTGAGCAAGCCGCCAAACCGGGGCGCGGCGCATGAACCATCTGGTGATCCTGCCGATCCTGATTCCGCTGCTGGGCGCGGCGCTGTCGCTGTTCATCGAACACCGACGCTACGGGCCAAGGTGCAGCGCAGCGTGGCCTGGGCCAGCATGGCGGCGCTGGCGGTGGCGGTGGCGCTGCTGTTTGCGCAGACCAGCCAGGGCCATATCTGGGCCTACCTGCTGGGCGACTGGCCGGCGCGGCTGGGCATCGCGCTGGTGGCCGAT
>NZ_BAZI01000295.1 GCF_001310775.1 Stenotrophomonas pictorum JCM 9942 | reverse complement strand
GGTTGGGTTGCGGGCCGACCCGCAGGAAGCCGTCGCCGTCCTTCTTGAACAGGTCCGGCGCCGCCAGGAACACCACGGCGGCGATCGCCGCACCGGCAACCAGCCACACCCAGCCGGGCGTGCCGTTGTTGCTGTTGCGTCGCGCCTGACTCTTGCCGCGTCGTGCTGCCATGTCTACTGCGTCTCCTTGACTTACATCTTTTCCGGGGCGCTGACGCCCAGGATGCCCAGGCCGTTGGCCAGCGTCTGCCGCACCGCGCAGGCCAGTGTCAGCTTGGCGTTGCGCTCGGCAGCCTCATCCACCAGCACCGGCGTGCCGTGATACCACGTGTGGAAAGCGTGCGCCAATTCACGCAGGTACTGTGCGACCTGGTGCGGTTCCAGCGCGATGCCGGCGCTTTCCACCACTTCCGGATAACGCGAGATCTCGTTCATCAGCTCCAGCGACAGCGCGTCGCCCAGCACCGCCAGCGCGGCCAGATTGTCGGCCTGGGTGTACTCCAGGCCCTTCTCCTGCGCCTGGCGCAGCAGCGAGCAGACCCGGGCATGGGCGTACTGCACGTAGAACACCGGGTTGTCGCTGCTCTGCTGGCGGGCCAGGTCGATGTCGAAGGTCAGCTGCGAATCGGGCTTGCGCGCGATCAGGAACCAGCGCACCGCATCGGCGCCGACTTCCTCGATCAGGTCGCGCAGGGTCAGGTAGCTGCCGGCACGCTTGGACAGCTTCACTTCCTCGCCGCCGCGCATCACCGTGACCATCTGGTGCAGCACGTATTCCGGCCAGCCTGGGGAATGCCCACGTCCAGCGCCTGCAGGCCGGCGCGCACGCGCGCCAGTGAACCGTGGTGGTCGGCGCCCAGCTCGGTGATCGCGCGCTCGTAGCCGCGCTGCCACTTGCTCAGGTGGTAGGCCACGTCCGGCAGGAAATAGGTGTAGGTGCCGTCGGACTTGCGCATCACGCGGTCCTTGTCGTCACCGAAATCGGTGCTGCGCAGCCACAGCGCGCCGCCTTCCTCGTAGGTGTGGCCGGAGGCGTTGAGCTGGGCCACGGTCTCTTCGACCTTGCCGTCCTTGTACAGCGAGCTTTCCAGGAAGTAGATGTCGAAATCCACGCCGAATGCGGCCAGATCCTGGTTCTGCTCGTTGCGCAGGTAGGCCACGGCAAAGCGGCGGATGGCCTCGATGTCCTCGGCATCCTTGGCGCCGACCACCTGGCTGCCTTCCAGTTCCACGGTCTGGCCGGTCAGGTAGGCGGTGGCCACATCGCCGATGTACTCGCCGTTGTAGGCCTCGCTGGGCCACTGCGCGTCGCCCGGCTTGAAACCGCGCGCACGGGCCTGCACCGACTTGGCCAGATTCTCGATCTGCACACCGGCGTCGTTGTAGTAGAACTCGCGCTTGGCGTTCCAGCCGTTGGCTTCCAGCACGCGGGCGATGCAGTCGCCGATCGCGCCGGCGCGGCCGTGGCCGACGTGCAGCGGGCCGGTCGGGTTGGCCGAGACGTATTCAACGCCCACGGTGCGGCCGTTGCCGGTCAGGTTGCGACCGTAGTCCTGGCCCTCTTTGAGTACGCTGACCACTTCGCGCTGGTAGGCCACCGGCGCGAACTTGAAGTTGATGAAGCCCGGGCCGGCGATCTCGACACTGGCGATGTCGTCGCTGGCTGGCAGTGCCGCCACCAGTGCCTGGGCGATGGCGCGCGGATTGCTGCGCGCGGCCTTGGCCAGCAGCATCGCGGCATTGGTGGCGAAGTCGCCGTGTTCGCGGGTCTTGGGTCGTTCGACCACGAAATCCGGCGGCAGGGTGTCGGCAGGCAGGGTGCCGTTGGCGCGCAAGGCTTCGATGCCTTGGCCGATGAGGGCGCGGAGTTGGGCTTTCACGTGACTATCTGCTTGAAGCGCGGAACTGCCCATTTTACCTGAGCCATGGCCCGGCCGCCTTGCCGGGGCGCGTGCCTGGCGGTCAGGAATGTCAAAGACCCCGCGGTTTTGGTTCAGATCCAGCCGCGTGCGGCCAGCGAGACCGGGGCGCCATCACCGATCACGAAGTGGTCCAGCAGGCGGATATCGACCAGCGCCAGCGCCTGTTGCAGGCGGGTGGTGATGGCCCGGTCGGCGGCGGAGGGCTCCGGATTTCCCGACGGGTGGTTGTGCCCGATCATCACCGCCGCCGCATTGTGGGCCAGGGCGCGACGCACCACTTCGCGCGGATGCACCTCGGCGCCGTCGATGGTGCCGGCGAACAGCTCCTCGAAGGCCAGCGCCCGGTGCCGGGTATCCAGAAACAGCGCGGCGAACACCTCATGCGGCCGCGCGCGCAGGCGCTGGGCGAAATAGCGACCGGCAGAGGTGGGATCGCTCAGGGCGATACCGCGTTCCAGCTCGGCGGCCAGATGGCGTTGGCCCAGTTCCAGCGCGGCGCTGAGCTTGCAGGCGCGGGCCGGCCCCAGGCCCGGCAGCTGCGCCAGTTCATCGGCGTTGCGGTCCAGCAGTTGCCGCAGCGGACCATGGGCCAGCAGCAGATCGCGTGCGGTCTGCACCGCGTCGCGGCCGCGCAGGCCCGAACCGAGGAAAATCGCCAGCAGCTCGGCATCGGAGAGGATGCCCGCGCCCCGGGCCAGCAGCTTCTCGCGGGGACGCTCGGCAGTGGGCCAGTCGCGGATATGCATGCCCACAGACTGGGCGCCAGTGGCCAGAAACGGGATCAGGCGATGCCGACCCTTCGGGTAAGCTAAACGTTCTTGTGCAGGTAGGAATTTTCCTCGTGACCGGCTTTCCCCAGAGTCCACAGACGCCATCGCGATCGCTGGAAGGACAGAAACTGTTGTTGTGCGTGGGCGGCGGCATTGCCGCCTACAAGGCGCTGGAGCTGGTGCGCCGGCTGCGCGATGCCGGCGCGCAGGTGCAGGTGGCGATGACCGCAGGGGCGCAGCAGTTCGTCACGCCGCTGAGCTTCCAGGCCTTGTCGGGCCAGCCGACCCGCACCACGCTGTGGGACAGCGCCGCCGAACAGGCGATGGGACATATCGAACTGGCGCGCTGGGCCGACCGCATTGTCGTGGCCCCGGCCACGGCCGATCTGCTGGCGCGGCTGGCCCATGGCAACGCCGATGACCTGGTAACCACCCTGTGCCTGGCCACCACCGCGCCGCTGACCGTGTGCCCGGCGATGAACCATCGCATGTGGTTGCACCCGGCCACGCAGGCCAATATCGCGCTGCTGCGCGAGCGCGGGGCACAGGTGATCGGGCCTGAGGACGGTCCGCTGGCCGAGGGCGAATCCGGCCCCGGCCGCCTGAGCGAGCCGTTGGCGATTG
>NZ_BAZI01000294.1 GCF_001310775.1 Stenotrophomonas pictorum JCM 9942 | reverse complement strand
GCATTGCGCGCGGCGGCGCCGAAGGCGCGGTCGCACGGATCGGTGATGCGGTCACGGGTGGTCACGGTGCCGCCGTACAGGTCGTCCACGGTCGGCGCACGGAAGCCGGTGCCGTAGGTGGCGCGTACCAGCAGCTCGTCGACCGGCTTCCACTTCAGGCCGAACTTGCCGTTGGTGGTGCCACCGAAGTTGTTGTAGTCCGAATAGCGACCGGCCACGTCCATCGACAGCTCGCGCACGAACGGCAGATCCGCCAGCAGCGGGACCTGCAGCTCCAGGTAGACCTCGTCCAGCGTGTAGTCGCCGGCGGTCGGCTTGCCGCTGGTGCCGGCGATCTGGCCGTTCTGCACCATCAGGTCCGGGGTGTAGCTGGCTTCCTCGCTGCGGTGTTCCACGCCCATCGCCGCCATCACGTCACCGGCCGGCAGCGAGAACAGCGAACCGGAGATATTGGCGCTGAACACCTTGGTGGTGCTGCGGATATCGTCGACGAAGCTCTTGAACAGGTAGTCGCGCACGGCCGGGTCGCCACTGAGCGAACCGGGGCTGTTGCTGCCCATCGGCGCCAGCGGGTTCCACGGCACGCAGCCTTCGATCACGTTGCCGACGCTGCCGCAGCGGGCCACGCCATTGGCATCGATGAAGGAGGCGCCGACCGCGTTGTTGACGTTCGGCTGGTACATGCTCTGCAGCGTGCGGCGCTCGCCCTCGTTGCGGTTGAACATGTAGCCCACGTTCCAGTCCCAGAAGTGCGAACCGGTCTCGAAGCTGCCTTCCAGGCCCACGCTGGCACGCTTGGTGGTCAGGCTGTTGTTGGTCGCACGCGGGAACTCCTCGGTGCGGTGCGAAAACAGCACATCCTTGCCCCAGAGATTGAACGCGCTGTCCTTGGACAGGGCCGCACGCGCGCCGCTGTTGGCCTGCGCCTGGGACACCGAGTACGGGTAGCCGGCCAGCTGCTTGACCGACTCGCGCTCGCTGTACAGCACGTCGGCGACCACGCGCAGGTCGTCGGTGATCTGGAAGCCGCCGTTGGCGAAGGCCGACTTGCGTTCCAGCGCCGAGAGCAGCGTCATGTTGGTCTTGGTGTTGGCGTAGGTGGCGCGGTCGACCGGCTTGAAGTTCTCCTTCTTCGACGGATCGCCACCCGGACCGACGCTGAGCACCTTGCCATCGACGGTGACCGAGCCCCATGCCGTGGTGCCGTTCAGACCATCGGTGGGGTGGTAGGGGCCATTGGGATAGGCGGTGAACTCGCGCGCGCCGCCCAGCACCGGATCTTCCTGGGTGCTCTCGGCGCCGACGCTGAACCAGCCGCGGTCATAGGTCTTGCCGAACGTCGCGCTGTAGGCGCGCTTCTGGCCATCACCTTCACCGTACTGGCCGACGTAGGCGCTGGCGGTGCCGCCATCGAAGTTCTTGCGGGTGATGACGTTGACCACGCCGGCGATGGCGTCCGAACCGTACAGCGCCGAGGCGCCGTCGGTCAGCACTTCCACGCGTTCAACAATGGCCGAGGGAATCGAGCCGACGTCGGAGTAGCCGCCGGCGCTGACCCCCATGCGGCGACCGTCGATCAGCACCAGGCTGCGCTCGGGACCGAGGTTGCGCAGGCTGACGAACATGCCGCCGTAGTCGCGACCGGAGGACAGCGCCGAGGCGCGGCTCAGCGCCGGCGCGCCGGCGGCGGTGACGTCCTGCAGGATATCGGCGACGTTGACGTAGCCCTTCTTCTCGATTTCGGCGCGGGTCAGGGCGATGACCGGCTGGGCGGTCTCGACATTGGCCTGGCGGATACGCGAACCGGTGATCTCGATGCGGTCCAGGGTGACCGGGGCGTCGGTGGCATCCTGCGCGAACGCAACGGGGGTGCAGCTGCTGGCCAATGCGAGGGCAATGGCGGTATGCAGCGGTTTTGACTTCAGATACATCGCTTTCAGACTTCCTTTCTAACTACGAAAAAAAGCGCCCGCGAGGGGCGCCATGACAGATGCATCACCGTTGGGGGAGGGACGCAGCATCCGCTCACACAGATGCGCTGCCCGCCAGGACTTAGGCGGGCGCGCATCATGGACCAAACGGATAGATGCGTGAAGGGAGGGTTTCCGCCATGGCGCTGTCAACGCGCCGGCCGAAGCGCGGGCAACGACCGTTCCCGCGTCGCCGCCCGCAGCCCTCAGGTCTCGCGCAGGGCGGTGGTGATAGGCAGGCGCGCCGCGCGCAGCGCCGGGAACAGGCCACCGACCAGACCGATCCCCAGCGCCCATTTCAGCCCGCTCCACAGCAGCGGCGGTGAGACCTTGAACTGGAACACCACCTGGCTGAAGTTGTTGCCCAGCGTGGAGACAGTGAAGTTGTTGAACGCCAGCCACGCCACCGCCCCGCCCAGCAGGCCGCCAAGCAGCGCCAGCAGCATGGTTTCCAGCATCACCGCGGTGACCACCGGCACGCCGCGGAAGCCGATGGCGCGCAGCGTGGCGATCTCCCGCGCCCGTGTGGCCACCGCGGCATACATGGTGTTGAGCGCGCCAAATACCGCGCCCACCGCCATGATCGCGCCGATCACCGTACCCAGCACCTTGAGCAGTCCGTTGAGGCTTCCGCCCTGCTTGCGGTAGTAGTCGGCGGTGGTCTCCACATCCAGCTTCAGGCGCGGATCGGCCTCCACCGCGGCCTTGAAGGTCGCAAAGCCCTGCCTGCCCTCGGTACGCACCGTGATCGACTGCCAGGCGCTGCGGTTGTAGGTGGCGGCCAGGGTCTGCGCATCGGTCCACAGCTCGGACTCGTGTGCATCGCCGGATTCGAAGATGCCCACCACCGTCCAGGTCTGGTTGCCGAGGTTGAGCGTCCGGCCCACTTCCAGGTCGCGGAACTGCTTCTGCGCGCCGCGACCGGCCACGATCTCGCGCAGGCCGGCACCGAACTGGCGCCCTTCGACGATGCGTACCTTGTCGTGCACCGCCCAGGCCTGTTCGCCGACACCGCGGAACTGCGCGTTGACGTCGGTACCGTCGCTGCGCGAGATGACGTTGACCACCTGCGACAGCTCCGGCGATACCAGCGGGCGGCCGTTGTCGCCGCGCGCGACACCGGGCAGGGTTTCCAGCAGAGGCACCTGCTCGCGGGTGATGACCGAGTTGGTTTCGGCCTGCGAGCCGCCGCGCAGCACGATGGCGGTGGTGTCATTGCCAGTGGCTTGCAGTGTGGCCTGGAAGCCCTGGCCCATCGCCAGCATCGCCACCAGCACGCCGACCACGCCGCAATGCCGATGACGATCACCGAGGAGGCGCCCCAGCGCTGCGGCAGGCTGGCCAGGCGATCCCGGGTGGCA
>NZ_BAZI01000293.1 GCF_001310775.1 Stenotrophomonas pictorum JCM 9942 | reverse complement strand
CGGGGACCTCCGGCGTCGCGGCAGCCGGCTTGCGCGCGGCCAGCCAGGATTTGAATTCGTCTTTGGACACGGCCTTGACCACGATCGGCATGAAGCCATGATCCTTGCCGCACAGCTCGGCGCACTGGCCGCGGTAGACGCCTTCGCGTTCGATATTGGTCCAGCGCTCATTGATGAAGCCCGGCACCGCGTCCTGCTTCCAGCCCAGTGCCGGCACCCACCAGGCGTGCACCACGTCATCGGAAGTGATGACGAAACGCACCTTGGTGTCCACCGGAAGCACCAGCGGGTTGTCCACCTCCAGCAGATAGTGCGGATCGGTGACCATCGTCGGCACCGCACCGCTCTGGCGGATCTGGTCGGATTTGCGGTCCATGCGGCTGGTGAAGGCCACATCCTCGCCGAGATATTCGTACTTCCACATCCACTGGTAGCCGGTGATTTTTACCGTCATTTCCGAGTCGCGGTAGTCGTACATGGCGATCAGTTTGGCGGTGGCCGGCCAAGCCATCACCACCAGGATGATGATGGGAATGACGGTCCAGATGATCTCGGCCTTGGTGTTGTGCGAGAACTGCGCCGCCACCGCCCCTTTTGACTTGCGGAACTTGAAAATGGCGTAGGCCATCGCCGCAAACACCAGGACGCCGATCACCGCGCATACCCACAGCGCGACCATGTGGCTTCCCACGCCATCTGCGCGGTATGGGTAACCCCCTTGCCCATGTTGAGCTGCCATGGCGCGGGATCGGCCGATTGCGCCCACGCGCTTGAGGTCGCCAGCCCCGCGGCGGCAACGACCAATGCGGATTTCAACGCCCCACCCCACCTGCTGCTTTGCTTCATTGCCTAGACCCTTGACGTCATCGGTTGCAGCCGTTGCCGGTTGCGAGCAAGCCTTCAAGTGTCACCGCAAGTTCCCGACGTTCGGCGGGTGCGAGGAAACTCCCCACTTCGACCCGCCTGCCGCTGGAAACCAGCAGGACCCGTTCCTTCTCGGCAACCACGCGGACCCAGTAAGGGTGCGCGCGGAATACCGGTGAACTCCCGGCCGCGAGGAGGACCTCCACGCAGTCCGGTCCTACCCGGATCTCTTCCCGGCGCTCGCCGCTGCGCCAGACCGCACGCAACGCCACGCCCACCAGAAAGCTGTGCAACAGCGCGAAAGCCGGAGCGAGGCGGTTACCGGACCACCAAGCCAGGCTGGCCGTGAACCACATCAGTCCTGCCAACGCGGCGAACAACTGGACGAACTGCCGGGCCGTAAGCGCCCGTGGGGGATGCAGCACCAGCTGCGCATGTGAGCCATCGGAAACTGACCGAAGCACCTGGATCATGTCGCAACCGCGTCCATACCGCGGATAACGATCTGGATGGTAGCCGTGCCCAATCCCCCCGGCAAGCTTGCATTCATCATCGTTGCGAATGCTGCATTGCACACACGGATCCCCGGAAAACCCCTTCAAGCCCGTCATAAAAAATGACGGAATCGGCACAAATAACGTAAAACCCGTGAAAGCCGCCCAATCCGCCTGATACCAGTGGTTTACAGCTCCGTTGCAGCGCCCTGAGGCACTGGGAAAAAGCCTGTATCCGATTAAAATGGTCAAATCCCACTGTGGTCAGGCGCATGAACTCGACTCCTCCTTTTGATGCTGCATCTTCGCTGCCGACAGGCCCGTGTCTGCTCGCGCCGGAACTTCCGCCGACGCCTGCCGCGTTGCGCCAGGCCATCACCGACGCCTGGCTCAAGGACGAAGCCGGTCATGTGCGCGAACTGCTGGAACAGGCCCGCCTGCCGGCCGCCGAACAGGCGCAGATCCAGGCCACCGCCGCCGATCTGGTGCGCCGCGTGCGCGCCCGCGCCAGCAACCAGGGCGCGATCGAAGCTTCATGCGCCAGTACGACCTGGGCAGCGAGGAAGGCGTGCTGCTGATGTGCGTGGCCGAAGCCCTGCTGCGCATCCCGGATCAGGAAACCGCCGACAAGCTGATCCGCGACAAGCTCGGCGAGGCGGACTGGAAAAAGCACATGGGCCAATCGGACTCGGTGCTGGTCAACGCCTCGACCTGGGGCCTGATGCTGACCGGGCACCTGGTCGATCTGGCCGATGCCACCAAGCGCGACGTGCATGGCGCCTTCAAGCGGCTGATCGGCCGCGTGGGCGAGCCGGTGATCCGCCTGGCTGTGCGCCAGGCGATGAAGATCATGGGCCACCAGTTCGTCATGGGCCGCACCATCGACGAGGCGCTGGCACGCTCGCACAAGGGCGACAACAGCAACTACCGCTACTCCTTCGACATGCTCGGCGAAGGTGCGCTGACCATGAAGGACGCGCGGCGTTACCTGGAAGACTACCGGCGCGCCATCCACGCGATCGGCAAGGACAACCTGGCACGCGGCGGCAAGGCCGATGGTGACGTCACCGCCTCGCACGGCATCTCGATCAAGCTCTCGGCGCTGTACCCGCGCTACGAACATGCCAAGCGCGAACGCGTGCTCCAGGACTTGGTGCCGGGCGTGCTGGAACTGGCACAGCTGGCCAAGTCCTATGGCATCGGCTGTACCGTCGACGCCGAGGAAACCGACCGCCTGGAGCTGTCGCTGGACATCATCGAGGCCGTGGTCAGCGATCCGTCACTGAAAGGCTGGGAAGGCTTCGGCATCGTCGTGCAGGCCTACCAGAAGCGTACGCCGTACACGATCGATTACCTGGCCGACCTGGCCCGCCGCATCGGTCACAAGCTGCAGGTGCGTCTGGTCAAGGGCGCCTACTGGGATGCGGAGATCAAGCGCGCACAGATCGACGGCCTGCCCGGCTACCCGGTGTTCACCCGCAAACAGAACACCGACGTGTCTACATCGCCTGCGCCAAGCGCCTGTTCGGCCACCGCGATGCGCTCTACCCGATGTTCGCCACCCACAACGCGCACACCATCGCCGTGATCAAGCAGATCGGCGCCGGCCACACCTACGAGCACCAGAAGCTGCACGGCATGGGCGATGACCTGTATGCCGAGGTGATTCCGGCCGACCGCCTCAATGTGCCGTGCCGTGTGTACGCACCGGTCGGTTCGCACGAGGAACTGCTGCCGTACCTGGTGCGCCGCCTGCTCGAGAATGGCGCCAACTCCAGCTTCGTCAACCGCATCACCGATGACGAGGTTTCGATCGAGGATCTGATCCGCGATCCGGTCGAGGCGGTGTCCTCGTTCGCGTCCATTCCCCACCCGAAGATCCCGCTGCCCATCGACCTGCTGCGCAGCCAGAACCACGACAGGACCAATTCCATGGGCATCAACCTCGCCAACGACAACGACCTGCGCGCGCTGGCCGGGCAGCTCACTGCCG
>NZ_BAZI01000292.1 GCF_001310775.1 Stenotrophomonas pictorum JCM 9942 | reverse complement strand
CGCTGGTGGCCATTGGCGGCGGCAAGGATTCGCTGGTCAGCATCGAGCGCTGCGCCATGCCGGCGTGGCCGAGACGGTGACCTGGATCGGCGGCTCGCAGCTGATCCGCGCCTGTGCCGACCGCACCGGTCTGCCGACGCTCAATATCGGCCGCACGCTGGCCCCGGAGCTGTTCGAGCTCAACCGCCAGGGGGCCTGGAACGGCCATATCCCGGTGACCGCGGTGAACTCGGCGATCATGGTGCTGGCCGCGCTGGTGCAGGGCGTGGACCAGGTGGTGTTCTCCAACGAACGCTCGGCCAGCTACGGCAGCCAGATCGCCGGTACCGGCGAGGTCAACCATCAGTGGTCCAAGGGCTGGGCGTTCGAGCAGGCGTTCGGCGAGCATGTGCAGCAGCACGTGGCGGCCGACCTGCACTACTACTCGCTGCTGCGGCCGCTGTCGGAGCTGGCAGTGGCCCGCCAGTTCGCCAGGACCGACTACTACGACGCGCATTTCTCCAGCTGCAACCGCAACTTCCACATCCTCGGCGAGCGCCCGGTGAACCGCTGGTGCGGCGTCTGTCCGAAGTGTCACTTCGTGTTCCTGGCGCTGGCCCCGTTCATGCCCAAGACCCGGCTGGTGCGCATCTTTGGCCGCAACCTGCTCGATGACAGCGAACAGGCCGGCGGCTACGACGCGCTGCTGGAATTCGGCGACCACAAGCCGTTCGAGTGCGTGGGCGAGGGCAAGGAGTCGCGTGCGGCGATGGCCACGCTGGCCGCGCGTGCGGACTGGAAGGAGGACGTGCTGGTCAAGCGTTTCGCCAGCCTGATCCAGCCGACCCTGGCGGCGGACGAGCTGCAGATCGAACCGTTGCTGGTCATCGACGGCGAACACCGCATCCCGGCAGCCTGTGGGAGCGTCTGCGTGCGAATTTCGCAGCTTGAAGGCAAGCGGGTTGCGTTGTGGGGCTGGGGGCGTGAGGGCCGTGCGGCATTTGCCGTATTGCGCGAACGCCTGCCGCAACTGCCACTGACGCTGTTCTGTCCGCCGGCCGAGGCCGCGGCCGCGCGTGCCGAAACCGCGGGCGCGCTGCAGGTGGAAACCGACGTCACCGGCGCGGCGCTGGCGCGCTTCGAGGTGGTCATCAAGTCACCGGGGATCAGCCCGTACAAGCCCGAGGCGCTGCAGGCGCAGGCACTGGGCACGCAGTTCATCGGCGGTACCGCGCTGTGGTTCAGCGAGCATGCCGGCCCTGATGGCACCTTGCCCGACACGGTGTGCGTGACCGGTACCAAGGGCAAGAGCACCACCACCTCGCTGCTGGCGCACCTGCTGCGCGCGGCCGGGCATCGCACCGGCCTGGCCGGCAATATCGGCCTGCCCCTGCTCGAAGCGTTGGATCCGCAACCGGCACCGGAATACTGGGCGGTGGAACTGTCCAGCTACCAGACCGGGGAAGTAGCGCGCAGTGGCGCGCGGCCGGATGTCGCGATCGTGCTCAACATCTTTCCCGAGCACCTGGACTGGCACGGCAGCGAGCAGCGCTATATCGACGACAAGCTGGCACTGGTGACCGGCGGTCATCCGCGGGTGGCCGTGCTCAATGCCGCCGACGCGCATCTGCGCGCGCTGCAATTGCCGCACAGCAAGATCGTCTGGTTCAACCAGCCCGAAGGCTGGCACATGGTCGGCGAGGTGGTGCATCGCGGCGCGCAGCCGGTGTTCGATACGGCGGATACGCCGCTGCCGGGCCGGCACAACCGCGGCAACCTGTGCGCGGTACTGGCCGCCATCGAAGCGCTGGGACTGGATGCCGTGGCCCTGGCGCCGGCAGTGCGGAGCTTCCGGCCGCTGCCCAACCGCCTGCAGCTGCTGGGCGAGCGCGATGGGCTGCGCTGGGTCAACGATTCGATCAGCACCACCCCGCATGCCTCGCTGGCGGCGCTGGACTGCTTTGCCGGGCAGCGCATCGCGCTGCTGGTCGGCGGCCACGATCGCGGCCTGGACTGGAGCGATTTCCTCGCGCACATGGCCCATGACGTGCCGCCGGTGGAGATCGTGACGATGGGCGGCAACGGCCCGCGCATCAACGACCTGCTGCGACCGCTGGCCGAGGCTGGCCGGTTCGGACTGCATGCGGCCGCCGATCTGCCGCAGGCGGTGGAACTGGCGCGTGCGGCACTGGGCGCGCAGGGCGGGGTGGTGCTGCTGTCACCGGGCGCGCCGAGCTTTGGCGCTTACAGCGACTACGTGGCGCGTGGCCGCCACTTCGCCGCGCTGGCCGGCTTTGATCCGGACAGCATCAGCGCCATTCCCGGGCTAGGCATCGGCTGAATCCCGGCAATCACCCGGGCTGGGGCCCGTCGGACTTAAACTCGCCGCACCCCTGAGCGGAGAAGTCCGATGCGAGCAGAACGGAAGTGGCCGGTGGCAGTGGCGGGCCTGTGGCTGGCGGTGGCATTGCCGGCCGCGGCGAAAATGCAGCAGCGCACGGTGGAATGGCAGCACGATGGCGCGTCGTACAGCGGCGTGCTGGTCTATGACGACGACGGTGACGCCCGCCGACCCGGTGTGGTGATGGTGCCCAACTGGCGTGGCGTGAACGCATCCGCCGTCGCCAAGGCCGGGCAGATTGCCGGCGACGACTATGTGGTGCTGGTGGCCGATGTCTACGGCAAGGACATACGACCCAAGGACAACACCGAAGCCGCTGCGGCCTCCAAACCCTTGCGCGATGACCGGGCCCTGCTGCGTGCCCGGGCCGGTGCGGCATTGCAGGCATTGGAGGCGCAGGCCGGCAAGGCGCCGCTGGACGCCGGCCGTATCGCCGCGGTCGGTTTCTGTTTCGGTGGCACCACGGTGCTGGAGATGGCGCGTGCCGGCCTGCCCTTGACCGGGGTGGTGAGTCTGCATGGCGGCCTGTCCACCCCGAGTCCGGCGCCGGCAGGCAGCGGCAAGGTGCCGATCCTGGTCCTTAACGGGGCCGCCGATCAGGGGGTAACGGGCGAGGACATCGCCGCGTTCGGCAAGGAGATGGACAGCGCCGGTGCGGATTGGCAGTTCGTCAATTTCAGCGGAGCGGTGCACTGCTTTGCCGAGTCCGATGCCGACAGTCCGCCGGGCTGCCTGTACGACCCGCGCGCAGCCAAGCGGGCCTGGAAGATGATGGACAATTTCCTGGAAGAACGCCTGGGCGACTGACCGCGCGCGGAGGGCGGAACCGCACCAGCCGCAAGACCGGCCTCTGTCCGGTCGCTGCGGCAGGGTGGTGCGCGTGGGTACGGTGCCGTGGTTGGCCGTGGGTGGTGCCCGCCCGTGGTGGTTTCGGCACCCGTGGCCCAAGCCACGCCGCGCTGCGCCTACC
>NZ_BAZI01000291.1 GCF_001310775.1 Stenotrophomonas pictorum JCM 9942 | reverse complement strand
CTGCTGGGCCAGACGCTGCTCGAGCGCGTCGACCAGCGCCGGCAGGCGGTCGCGGTCGCCGGTGATGTCCAGCTTGCCCGTGCGCCAGTAGCCACCCGGAACCGGCGCGGTGGCGGTGAACGGCCGCATGGCCAACAGGCGGGACAACAGCAGCGACAGCGGCTTCATGGCGGGGGACAACGGCTGGGGGCGTACATGATCGCAGATGCGGCGCAGCTGCTGAGACCGGGATGGCTACACTTTCCGCCATGCATACTGAAACTCTGATCCTGGCCAGCCTGCTGGTCGCCGTCATCGTCCTTCTGGTGTTCCTGTTCCGTCGTACTGGCGGTGCGGGACAAACGGAGGCACTCAATCGCGAACTGGATGGCCAACGCCAACGCACGACCGCCGCCGCGGTGGAAGCGGGGCAGCTGCGGGGCCGCCTGGAGTCGTTGGTCGCAGAGCTTGATCACGAACGCAGCCAACAGGCCGAGCAGCAACGCTCGCTGTCGGTGTTGAGCCAACGCATCGAGCGCGAAGCGGCGACGGTGGCGGAGCTGGAGGCCAAGTTGTTCGAGCGCGATCAGGCGCTTGCTGATGCACGTGGCCAAAGCGCGGAGCTTATGGCCGCTGCGGAGCGGCAGCGCGATGTGCTGCAGAAAGTACAAACCGAAAACTCGCGCCTGCATGCCGAGCTGCTGCATGCGCGCCAGGCACAGGAGGAACTGCGTAGCTGGGTGGGTTCGGCAAAGGAAAACCTCTCCAGCGCGTTCACTGAACTGGCCGGCAAGGTGTTCGAGGAGCGCGGTCAGCAGTTTGAAAAGAACGTGCGTGTGGCCACGGGACAATCGCGCGTTGACCTTGAATCCATGCTCAAGCCGTTCTCGGAAAAACTCAGCGAATTCCGCCAGCGTGTGGACACGCTGTACAACGACGAAGCCCGTGAACGCGCCAGCCTGCTCGGTGCGGTGGGCGAGCTCAAGACCCTGAACCAGGACATGGCGCAGCAGGCCGCCGCGCTCACCAGCGCGCTCAAGGGCAGCGCAAAGGTACGCGGCGACTGGGGCGAGCTGATGCTCGACAACGTGCTGCGTGGTTCTGGACTGGAAGAAGGCGTGCACTACGAGCGGCAAGCCCACGTCACCAATGACGATGGCGACAGCTTGCGCCCGGACGTGGTGGTGCGTTTTCCGGACCAGCGCAGTGTCGTGATCGACAGCAAGGTCAACCTGATCGCATGGCAGGAAGCGATGAACTCAGGCTCTCCGGAGCAGCAGGAAGATGCGTTGCGTCGCCACGCCGTGGCGCTGCGCCAGCACGTCAAGGATCTGGGCGACAAGAACTACCCCAAGGCGCTGGGCGGTGATGCGCTGGATGTGACCATCGCCTTCGTTCCGATCGAGGGCGCGCTGTCTGCGGCACTGGGTGCGGATATGGATCTGCAATCCTTCGCCTTCGACCGCCGTGTGGTGTTTGCTTCACCCAACACCTTGATGGCGCTGCTGCGGGTAACCGAACGCCTGTGGACGCGCGACAAGGTCCAGCGGCAGGCACTGGAAATCAGCGATACCGGCGGCAAGGTGTTGGATGCGATGGTCGCCTTCCTGGCCGATTTCGACGCGGTGGGCAAAAAACTGGACGAGGCCAATCAGTCCTTCGCCAAGGCACGCAACCGGCTCACCGATTCTCCGCAATCACTGTCCAACCGCGCACGGCGCCTGGCCGAACTGGGCGCCAAGGCCAAGAAGGCACTGCCACCGGAACTGCAGCCAGACACCATCCGCAGTCTGGCTGACGATGCCGACCAATCTGCTGACTGAGTAGCTGTTGTGCACAGCCCGGTCACATTGAGGCGGCCCGGGCCATCCGGGGGCGGCGGTGATGAAAATGAAAAACAGAGTGTTGATACCAGCGGCACGCAACGGACCGGTTGCCGATCTATGCTTGCGCTCCCCTCCCGATCAGGAACCGCTATGACCGCTTCCGTGTATGACATCCCGCTGACCACCATCGACGGCGCTCCGGCCTCGCTGGGCGACTACCGCGGCAAGGTGCTGCTGGTGGTCAATACCGCCTCCAAGTGCGGCCTGACCCCGCAGTACGAAGGCCTGGAAAAGCTCTATCGCGAAAAGAAGGACGCCGGACTGGAAGTGCTGGGTTTCCCGGCCAACAACTTCAACGGGCAGGAGCCGGGCAGCGAGGAGGAGATCAAGCAGTTCTGCGCGCTGACCTATGACGTGAGTTTTCCGATGTTCGCCAAGATCAACGTCGCCGGTGCCGACGTGCATCCGCTGTACCGTCAGCTCATCGCGGCCCAGCCGGTGGCGACCGGCGAAGGCCCGATGCGCGAGAAGCTGCTCGGCTTCAATATCGAACCCAATCCGGCACCGGGCATCCTGTGGAACTTCGAGAAGTTCCTGATCGGCAAGGACGGCAAGGTGATCGGCCGCTTCGCGCCGGATACCGCCGCCGATGATGCCGGCCTGCGCCAGGCCATCGACGCGGCCCTGGCGGCCTGATCAGGCCGCGGCTTCGGCAAAAAGCACAAAAAAAGCCCGGGAATACCGGGCTTTTTTGTTCTGGCGTTGCCGGTCAGTTGCCCCAGTCGGGCATCGGCATGGCGTCGACCGGGATGGTCGGCTGCTCTTCGTCATCGCGCTGCCGGGCACCACGCAGATCCTTCTCGATCTGGTAGTTGCGGCGTTGCAGCCACGCATCGCGGGTAAGGGCGTACTCGTCCACCGCGGTATCGCGCAGCGCGTCCACCGCCATCAACTGCACGCGCATGTCCACCAGCTGCAGGCCCTGCAGGCCGATGCGGACCTTGTCCGACTCGATCGTGCGCACCGGTGAGAGGGGAATATCGCCGGCCATGCCGAACACGTCGCGCACGGTGCGCGGACCGAAGAACGGCAGCTCCACATAGCGTGAGCCACGCCAGCCCCAGGCCCCCAGGGTCTGGCCGAAATCCTCGCTGCGGCGCGGCACCATCGCCTTGCTGGCCGGATCGAACAGACCGCCGATGCCGAACGTGGAGTTCATCAAGAAGCGGCCCAGCGTGTCCCAGGCATCGTCCGGGTGACCCTGCAGCAGCTGGTTGACCAGGGTCAGCGGCGAGCGCAGGTTGCTGAAGAAATTGGTCACGCCGGTGCGCGCGAAACGGGGCACCACGTTGACGTAGGCGGTGGCGATCGGCCGCGCCACCGCACGGTCCACCACCATGTTGAAGTGGTGCACCTTGCGGTTGTACTTCTCCCACGGGTCGTAGCTGGAGCGGGCGTTGCCGCCCGCCCCGGACTCGGCCGGCGCACCGGGAGCAGGACCACCGTACAGCGCCGCGAAATCGTCCTCGGCATCGGTAGGGGCGGCGGTCTGGCCGGTACCGGTGTCCGCC
>NZ_BAZI01000290.1 GCF_001310775.1 Stenotrophomonas pictorum JCM 9942 | reverse complement strand
GCCGCGCGTGCTCGGCGGCCTGTGCCGCGGCCGATACCTGCGCCACCTCGGCGGCCACCGGCGCTTTCTGTTTCGTTCCGACCGAACCACAGGCGCCCAGCGCCGCAGCCGTCACCAAAACCAGCGGTATCCGCCACATCAACGTATTCATGCACCTAACTTCTCAGTCGCACGCTGCAGCGCGCGGTTGTCCGGATCCAGCTTGCGGGCCTCCTCGAAGAAGCGCCGGGCTTCCTCCTTCTGGCCCAGCACCCACAGTACTTCGCCCACGTGGGCGGCAATTTCCGGGTCCTTGTTCAAGGTCCAGGCGCGGCGCAGCTGCACCAGCGCCTCCTCGTTGCGCCCGAGCCGGTAGAGCACCCAGCCGTAGCTGTCGACGATGGCGGCATTGTCCGGCTCGGCGACGCGGGCGCGGTCGATCAGCTCCAGCGCTTCCTGGTAACGGCTGGTGCGATCGGCCAAGGTGTAGCCCAGCGCATTGAGCGCGGCCACGTTTTCCGGCTCGGTGACCAGGATCTTGCGCAGATCGGCCTCGGCACGCGGCACGTCGTCATTGCGTTCCCACGCCAGCGCCCGGGCATACAGCAGGGCGTTGTCATCCGGGTAGGCCGCCAGCCGCGCGCCAGCACATCCAGCTCGCCACGCGCATCGTCATCGCGCAGCCGCAGCTCAGCCTCCAACAGGTAGGCGTCGCGGCGCACCTCGTCATCGACCGCGGCATCGCCCTGGATTGCACGCACCTCCTGGGTGGCCTGTTTCTTTTCGCCCAGCTCGTGCAGCGCATTCACCGCCCGCAGGCGGGCCTCGCCCCGCTGCGGCCCGCCGGGAACACCGTGATACCAGTCCACGGCTTCCGGGTAGCGCTTGAGGTACTCGGCGATCTTGCCCAGCAGCAGACGCTGCTCGGGATCGGGCTTGCTGGCCTTGGCCGAGATGTCCCGATACAGCGCCAGCAGCGCCGCATCGTCCTTCTGCTTGGCCAGCAGCGAGGCGCGCATGCCCCAGGTCTGCAGGTTCTGTTCACCGATCGACAGCACACGCTCTGCTGCCGCCGGCGCGCCGAACGCGTCGTAGGCGAAGGCCAGCGCGTTGCGCAGCTCCTCGTCTCCCACGGCCTTGGGCTCGACGCCTTTGAGCAGCGCCAGCGCCTCATCCTTCTTGCCGGCCTGGTTGAGCTGGGAGGCATGCAGCAAGGTCACCCGCGGCTCGTCCGGGAAACGCCTGACCACTTCCCCGACCATGCGCCGGGCCAGCTCGGGCCGCTCCATCCGCAGCGCCAGACGGCCGAATTCCTGCCAGGCCTCCAGGTCATCGGGAATCGCGCCGGCATCGACCAGCGCTCCCAGCACCTGCGCCGGCACCGCCGGATCACGCCCGCCAGTGGCCAGCGCCAGCAGCGCATAGCGCCAGCTCCGTGGCTCTGGCGCGCGCAGGACTGTCAGCAGCTCTTTGCGCGCCAGTCGTGTATCGCCCTTGCGCATGGCCAGCGAGGCACGGGTGCCATGCACCGCCAGCGAACCCGGATCCCGCCGCGCCCATAGCGCCAGCGCTTCGGCGGCGCGGGTGTCATCGTCGGCCAGCATCGCGATGCGCGTGGCCCGTTCGGCCAGCCCCGCATCATCCTTGCCTTCTTGCGCGGCCTGCAGGTACCAGCGCGCGGCATCGGCCAGCTTGCCGGCCTGGAGCGAAAACTCGCCGGCCAATACCGGCGTCAGCGAGGCACTGTGATCGGCTGATTCCTTGTCCCATACGGCCTGCGGCGGGGCCGCCGACAGCGGAAATACCGGCAAACAGAGCAACAGAACGGTGCATATGCGATTGAGTACGGGCATCTGGCGCGACCGGGCCGTAAAATGGCGGCCTTGAATGGCCAGCAGCTTATCGCAAGCAACTGAACGAATGACCCTGTGGGTGCTCGGACTGAATCACCAGACCGCGCCGGTGGAACTGCGCGAACGCGCGGCCTTCGGCGGCGACGCCCTGCCCCGCGCGCTGGAATCGCTGCGGCAATCGGCGGAGCTGTCCGAGGCCGTGCTGCTGTCCACCTGCAACCGCACCGAGCTGTACGCGGTGGCCGAGGACAGCCAGGCGCTGGCCCACTGGCTGCAATCCCACGCCGGTGATCTGCAGGGCTACCTGTACCAGCACTGCGACGGCGAGGCGGTGCGTCACCTGTTCCGCGTGGCCACCGGACTGGATTCGATGGTGCTGGGCGAGCCGCAGATCCTGGGACAGGTGAAAGATGCCTGGGCACTGGCCCGCGACAGCGGTGCGATCGGCCAGCAGCTCGATCGCCTGTTCCAGCAGACGTTCTCGGTCGCCAAGCGTGCCCGCACCGACACCCGGATCGGCGCCAACCCGGTCTCGGTGGCATCCACCGCGGTACGGCTGGCGCAGGACTCTTTCGCGCGGATGGACGAATCCAGCGTGCTGCTGGTGGGTGCCGGCGAAACCATCGAGCTGGCGGCCAAGCACCTGAGCGAGGCCAAGGTGAAACGGCTGCTGATCGCCAACCGGACGCTGGCCCACGCCCAGGATCTGGCTACCCGTCACGGTGGCGTGGCCTTGCCGCTGGGCGAACTGGAGCGGCATCTGGGCGAGGCCGACGTGGTGTTCTCCGCCACCGCCGCGCGCGAACCGGTGATCCTGCACCGCCATGTCGCCACCGCGCTGCGCTCACGCCGGCACAAGCCGATGCTGCTGTTCGACCTGGCGGTGCCGCGCGATATCGAAGCCGAAGTAGGCAGCCTGTCCGATGCCTACCTGTACACGGTGGACGACATGGAGCGTGCGGTGGAGGAAAACCGCCGCGGACGCCGTGAAGCCGCGGCCGAAGCCGAAGCCATCATCGACCTGCAGGTCAGCCGTTACCAGGAAAGCCTGCGCGCGGCACACCTGCAGGCGCCGATCCGGCAGTTGCGCGCGTTCGGCGAGGCCACCCGTTCCGAACTGCTGGCCAAGGCCCGGCAGCAGCTGGCCCATGGCAAGCCGGCCGAGGACGTGCTCGACCAGCTCGCCCACAGCCTGACCAATCGCCTGCTGCATCCGCCCACCGCCGCGCTGCGCCAGGCCGCGCTGGAAGGCGACACCGAACTCACCCGCGCCGCCGAGCGCCTGTTCCCGGCCACCCCCGGGTATCAACACCCTGTTGCGAGGACCGATGACGCCGACCCTGCGCCGTAAGCTGCTGGCACTGGCCGAGCGCCGTGAAGAACTCGAACGCCTGCTGTCCGAACCGGACGTGGTCGCCGACAACGAGCGCTTCCGCAACTTCTCCCGCGAATTCTCCCAGCTCGAACCGGTCGCCACCGCGCTGGCCGAGGAAGCGCGGGCCAAGGCCGACCTGGCCGCGGCCGAAGCTATGCGCGCCGACCCGGAACTGCGCGAGCTGGCCGAGGAG
>NZ_BAZI01000289.1 GCF_001310775.1 Stenotrophomonas pictorum JCM 9942 | reverse complement strand
CCGCTCGCCCGCACGCGCGTCGATCAGCCAGCCCGGCGTCTGCGCCAGCCGCGCGGCCACCTCCTCGGCGCTGACGATCTGCGTGCTGTCGAACTGCCCCGGATACGGCCCCAGCGGTGCAACCTCGGGCACCTCACGTTCCAGTCCAAGACCGGCAGCCTGCCAGGCCGCGACACCGCCATCGAGCACCGCCACATGGCGGTGGCCGATCAGGCGCAACAGCCACCACAACCGGGCAGCGGCCATGCTGCCGTCAGCCGCGTCGTAGACCACCACCTGCGTCTGCGGGCCGATACCCCAGCGGCCCAGGGTCGCGGCAAACGCCGCGCTGTCCGGCAAGGGATGGCGGCCATGGCCTTTTTTTTCCAGATCGGAAAGATCGCGGTTGAGATCGGCGTACACCGCTCCGGGAAGATGCCCGGCCGTATAGCTGGCAGCGCCTGCGTGCGCATCGGCCAGCGAAAAGCGTGCATCCACCAGACGCAGCGCGGTGCTTGCGGTGGCCCGCGCGTCAACCAGCTGCAGTCCGTCAGCGCGCAGCCGCGCCGCCAGCGAATCGACATCCACCAGCGTGGTCCAGGGGGGATCGCTCAACTTCATGGCACTTGCTCCAGTCGACGACGCAGGTTGTAGAGGATGGCGGCCGTCGCCCCCCAGATACGCTGCCCCGGCCAAGTGTATTCCAGCACGTGGCGCATGCGGCCGCGGTACTCCATCGGGACCTGGCGCAGGTTGGCCGGGTCCATCAGGAAGTCAAACGGCACTTCGAACACCTCGGCCACCTCGGAAGGATCGGCCTCCGCCACGAACGCCGGATCGATCACGGCCACCACCGGACTCACCCGGAACCCGGTAATGGTGAGGAACGGGTCCAGATAGCCCAGCACCTGCACCTGTCGGCGCGCCAGAGCGATCTCCTCCTCGCATTCGCGGATCGCGGCCATGACCGGATTGCGATCGGTCGGCTCGATCCGGCCGCCGGGAAGTCCCACCTGGCCGCCGTGGTGGCGCAGGTGTTCGGTCCGCCGCGTCAACAGCAGCTGCACCCCCTGCGGCCGCGGTATCAGCCCGACCAGCACGGCCGCTTCCACCGGCGGTGTAGGCGGCAGGATGTCGGCCAGTTCACTGTGGTTCCAGCCTTGCCCGGCGGGTGCCGAGCTCAGCGGTTCGAGTGCGCGCAACAACCGCGCCGGATCGGAAAGCCGCGCCGCGAGCGATCCAGGCGCAATCATCCGCCCCGGCAATACGGCTTCCATCAGATGCTCGCGCATGGCGTCATCCATCTGCAGCCAGGCCCCGATCTCATCGCCACGGCGGGCGCATCCGCGGCAGTGACCGTGGGGATCGAGAACGCAGATTCCAATGCAGGGACTGGGTACGACACGACGTACAGCATCCATCACAAACGCACCATCCAAGCCTATCGCGGTTGGGGACCGGCCGATGCTACCGATTCCGCAAAAAAATTGCGCCGGTGTTTTCGCACCGGCGCAATTGACGTTGCTCCACTGGCGGTGCGCTTACTTCACGCTGACCAGTTTGATTTCAAACTGCACGGCCACGTTCGGCGGGAACGGGGTACGCGGATCGGCACCGTAGGCCTTTTCCGGCGGCAGGGTCACTTCCCACTTGGCGCCGGCCGGCATCTGCAGCAGGGTTTCGCGCATGGCGGCCATTTCAACTTCGCTGACCTTGATCGACGGGATCGACTGCGCCGGGCGGGCTTCGGTCGGACGCTGGCCGTACGGGAACGGACCGGCCACTTCCAGCGCCACGGTGCTGGCCTGGGTCGGCTTGGCGCCGTTGCCGGCTTCGATCACACGGTACTGCACGCCACTGGCCAGGCTCTGCACGCCGGCCTTGGCCTTGTTGGCGGCCATGAACTGGTCGCTGCGGGTCTTGTTTTCCGCGGCGGCCTTTTCGTACTCGGCCTTGGCGGCCTGGGCACGGGCCTGCTCGCGCTTCTGGAAGGCTTCAACGGCCGGCTTGAGCTGGTCGGCGGTGATGGCCGGCTGCTTCTTGGCGTAGGCATCCTGCAGGCCCTTCACCACCGAAGCGATGTCCAACTGCTCACCGCGGCCGGTCAGCTCAGCCAGGTTGTTGCCGTAGTCGTAGCCGAAGTAATAGCTCAGCTTGCCCTTCTCGGACGAAACGTCCTGGGCGATTGCAGTGCCGGTCAGGGCCAGGGCGGCCACGGCCACCGCGATAGAACGCAACTTCATCAAACAGTTCTCCAGGAAGGATGTCTCAGGGCAACCATGCCGCCTGAGGCGACGGGTTAGGATAGCGGTCACAAACACGGACCGCCACCGATCACAGTTGCTCAGACAGTCGGCGGTAAAAAGAGTTCCGCAATCACATTTTTTTAACTTTTCTCAGGAGTTAGCCGATGTCCGAGGCGCCGGTTTCGATCCACACCCAGGGCCCGATCCGCACGATCACCGTGCAGCGCCCGGAAAAGCTCAACGCATTGAACCGGCAGACCCTGGAAGCACTGGACGCCGCCTTCGCCGAGGCCGCGACAGTGGACGAGTACGCGTGGTCATCCTCACCGGTGCCGGCCCCAAGGCATTCGTCGCCGGCGCCGACATCGCGGAGATGAATGGACTCACTCCGGTGCAGGGCCGCGACTTCTCGCTGGTCGGGCAGCAGCTGATGCGCCGCATCGAGCGTCTGAACAAGCCGGTCATCGCGATGGTGAACGGCTTCGCACTGGGCGGCGGCATGGAGCTGGCGATGGCCTGCCATCTGCGGATTGCCGCCGACAGCGCCAAACTCGGCCAGCCGGAAATCAACCTCGGTCTGGTCCCGGGCTTTGGCGGCACCCAGCGTCTGTTGCGTCTGGCCGGCCGTGCCGCGGCACTGGAACTGTGCCTGCTGGGCGCGCCGATCGATGCCGCGCGCGCGCAGCAGCTGGGTCTGCTCACCCGCGTGGTACCGGCCGCGGAACTGGAAGCGGAAACCCTGAAGCTCGCCACCCAGCTGGCCCATGCCGCACCGCTGGCCCTGCGCGGCATTCTCGATACGATCAATGTCGGTGGCGAATGCGCGATCAGCGAAGGGCTGGAGTACGAGAGCGCCCAGTTCGGTCTGGTGTTCTCCACCGAGGACATGCGCGAAGGCACCTGCGCCTTCCTCGAACGCCGCAAGCCGGAATTCCAGAATCGCTGAGCCGCCCTCGATGTCCGCATCCCCCGTTTCACCGCAACACTTGCTGGATCTGGTGCTGGCCGATGATCTGGACGCCGCCGTACGTGCCGGCTTGATGGACTACGTTCCGGAACCCGGCAAGGCCGCGCTCACGCCCGCACAGTCGCAGGTACTTATCGAGGCGCAACAGCGCCTGCAACGCGCCTGGGCCGCCCGTGAACGCTATCGCGCCCGGACGGCACGTCTG
>NZ_BAZI01000288.1 GCF_001310775.1 Stenotrophomonas pictorum JCM 9942 | reverse complement strand
CCCGGGGCGCTGCCTGTATGGCGTGGCCTGGAACTGGATCAGGACGATCTGCTGCGGGCGGAGCTGATCCAGCAGCTGATGTGTCATGGCCGGGTGGACGGGCGCCGTGTCGCCGCATCCCACGGCATCGATTTCGATCGCGAATTTGCCGCGGAAATCGAATCACTGCGGCAACTGGTCGATGACGGATTGGCCCATATCGAGGACGGTGTGGTTTCGGCGACCCGGCCAGGAAGGCCTTTGCTGCGGCTGATCGCCATGTGCTTTGACCGCTATTTGAAAGCTCCGCAGCAGCCGGCCCGGTATTCCAAAGCGATCTGACCGCAGCCGGCGTGCGCTCTGTGGTCCGGAAACGGGCAGGCCGGCACGCCATGCAATTCACAATTGCCGCGTGATCAGGCACGCTATCGCGGTGCCCGGATGGCGAAATTGGTAGACGCATCGGACTTAAAATCCGCCGGCCGCGAGGCCATGCCGGTTCGATTCCGGCTCCGGGCACCATGACTTAGGCGGCTTTTGCCGCCTTTTTTATTTCCGCAATCCGGGGGGCTTTTCCGCAATTCATCGCGTCGGTGTCACTTTCGCGCCGCGGCGATTGCGTACGTAGTGCTCGGTCATGACCACTGAAGAGTGGCCGAGCTGGCGCTGCGCCTGGCGGATATCCCCGGCTGAATCTGTCTTGTCCGTGCCGGCCTTGGCGCGCAGATCCCGGAACTGGATGCCATCGACGTTGGCTGCCCTGCACGCCTTCTGCCACCGCCTGGACATGGCTGCCACGGTCATCGCTCGTCCATGCTCGTTCACCACCAGGCGCGTGCTGTGGACCGTGTAGCCGCGCTTCCGATCTCGGATCCGGCCCAGCAGAACGGCCAGCTCTTCGCTGACCTCGACGCGCAGCTTCTTGGCGGTCTTGCCCTGCTGCAGGTGGATCGCTCCGTCGCGCACGTCCATCTCCGACAAGCCCAGCACGTCCGCCGGTCGCTGCCCGAGCAGGTAGGCGAGGTCCATCGCGTCCTGCAGACACGGATCTGCTGCGCTCCAGACCGCTTGGTACTGGGCGTCCTCGATGTAGACGTCGCGCCCGGTCTCCTTGAATCCCTTGATGCCGGCGCAGGGGTTGGGCAGGGCTGTGTAGCCGCGGTCGCGTGCGTAGTTCCAGATGTGCGAGAGCAGCGCCTTCTCGCGGTTGGCCCGCACCTTGCCGGTGCCGCCCTTGGTGCGCCAGGTCATGTACTGGCGGACGTTCACCGGCTGGATCGCCTCGACCGGCGCCGGCGGATCGTCGAAGAACTCGAGCAGCTTCAGGACCTCGCGCTGGTTGTCGGCGAAGGTGCGCGCAGCCTTCTGACTGGCCACCTCGGCCATGTACCGGTCACACACCCAGCGGAACATCACCTTGGGGGCGGTGGAGACGTGCGTGGCGCGCTCAATCTCCGCCCAGCGCTGGATCGCCAGCCCGTAGTCGCGGCCCAGTGATTCCTCGCGGCGCGGCGTACCGCCGTGGTCGTAGAAGTAGTAGGTCACCGCGCCGCGCTTGCGTGCGCGTAGGCGAGGGACGGCACCTGGCTTAGATGGCTTCCTTCCCATGTCATGCGGCCTTGTTTGGCTTCCACGTCGGAGTTCCGGCCGCTTCCTGTGCCGGCAGGCCGTCAATAGTCGATCGCAGCACCACCGGCCAGCCGTGACCGTCCAAATAGTGCCTGATGCCGTTCTGGCTCAGAAACGCCACCTGGCGTGCCTTCTGCGGCGTGCGGCACAGCTGGGCCACTTCCTGTTTCGATAGGGCGATGCCGTCAGCCATGTTGCTCTCCTTCCAGCGCCGCGCGGGCGCCGCTGATCCGTTGTTCGTTGGCCAGCGCCTCGGCGCGCAGCCGGATGATCTCGTTGGCCGCCGTGGCCAGCTGCTCGCGTAACAACTCCTTGGGCGGCTGCTTCATGCGCTTGGCTGGCTTGGGGAAGAGCTGCGGTTTCATGCTGCGGCCCTCTGCCGGTAGGTGTGCGCCATTTGGATGCGTTCGCCGATCCACGTGATCACCGGTACCGCGAAGCTGTTGCCCAGCATTTTGTAGCGAGGGCCATCGGCCATCGGCTTGCCCTTCGCGTTCGGCACCAGGGTCCAATCGTCAGGCGCGCCTTGCAGTCGCTCGCACTCGCGCGGGGTGAGTCGGCGGACCTGCATGCCTTGCTGGACTGCCAAGTGACTGCCTCCGTTCTGGTGGCTGTCGGCATGACCCATGCTGCGCATCGTGCTGGCAATCTCGCCGACGCCGAAGCCCGCCCGGCCACTGGCCTTGCAGTCGAACGCTACTGGCACCAGTGGCGTGCCGCGACCCGTGCCGTCTTCGCTGGCGTCAAAACCATCGGCGCGGAGCGTATGGGCTACTGCGGGGATGATCGTGCAGGTCTCCCAGTCTTGGCGTTTGGCCTCGCCCGTTGTGACACAACGGGCGATCTCGGGGATCAATTGGCCGCGCTCACCATCTTCAGCGCCACGTTCTCCAGCGCTGCGCGTAAGGGTGCCGGCAACTCCTTCCCCCGTTTCTCGGCGCGGCGCAGAATCCCCGCGCAGGCTGTCGGGCTCAAGTAGTACCGGGGGTCTACCGGCCCAGTCTCCAGTATCGAGGACAGCGAACACGCGACGGCGCCGCTGCGCCACTCCGAACCACTGCGCGTCCAGCACGCTCCATTCGACAAGTCCGTTCGGGCCGAGCGCCACGCCTTCGTTGCCCCAGCCGTCACGGGGGACATCGAGTTCGCATCCTGCCAATGCCCCAGCCACGACAGCAAAGTCTCGCCCGCGGTTGCTACTGAACGCCCCGGGGACGTTTTCCCAGACGAGCCAGCGTGCGCCGCAAAAAGTCCGAGCTGCATTGAAAATCCTCAGTTGTTCGTGAAACAGGCCGGAGCGTGCGCCGGCCAGACCAGCGCGGTTGCCGGCGACGGATAGGTCCTGACACGGGCTGCCGCCGATGACGACATCGATGTGACCCAGCGCGGCGATCTGTTCGTCGGTGATTTCGGTAACGCTGCCCAGGTTCGGGACATGCGGCAGGCGATGCGCAAGCAGTGCGCACGGTGCCGGATCAATCTCGGCAACGCCGACGCATTCCCAGCCGAGAAGCGCCCACGCCAAGTGCGCAGCTTCCATGCCAGAGAACAGCGACAGGTAGCGGATAGCGCTCATACCGCATACCTCGGCTGCGGCCGCACGGGCCCGAACCACAGGCACATGCGGTTGTTCAGTGCGATCTGCACCGGATCCCGCTCAACCGGGGGCAGGGGAGCGCGAAGCCGACGCCGGTCGTTCACGCACACGGTGCAGATCGAGTCGCGGCCACGGCTGCCGGCCTTGGGGAAGGCTTGCTCAGGCAATGGGCGATGGCATGCGGTGCAGTTACGCATCAC
>NZ_BAZI01000287.1 GCF_001310775.1 Stenotrophomonas pictorum JCM 9942 | reverse complement strand
CCAACACCGTCAGCGGCGGCGCCGCCGGAGGTCGATCGGTGCCGTCGCCAACAGCTTGATGCACAACCCGCACGACCTCTGGCTGATCGCCGTCGGCATCGGCATCGGCATGCTCACGGCGTGTATTGCCAGCCTGTACCTGCTTCGTTATGCGGAGACCGCCGACGAGCGCGAACGGGTCCGTCGTTTCCTGCGCCTGCACAACGTGACCACCGTGCTGTTCTGCGGCAGCATTCTGGCCGTGGTGGTGCTGAACCTGGGGCTGGCGACAGGCCTGGGCATCATGGCAGCCGGCATGATCGCGTTGAACTACCAGTACCTGGTCACCCTGCCGCGGGTGATGGCACCGATGCTGGCACGCGATGCGGCCCGTCATGGTCGCACTGGACCCAGCTGGGTCTATCGCAGCATGTTCGGCCGCACCGCAATGGTCAGCGCCACCGTGTTCACGGTGGGCGCGGTGTTGTTCTCACTACTGACCAAGTAAGCCAGCGCACGCAGCTGCTGCATTTCCGGCAAGGTTGAACGCCACACACGCAACACCCCCGCTGAGTCCAGCGGGGGTGTTGTCGTTGGTTGCTTGGCCAGTACCTACTTCGCCGCCGGCGTATGCGAAGGCATTGCGCGATGCGCGCCATGCCCGCCACGCGGGCCATCCTTGCGCGACGCCTCCAGCTCGGCCGGGCTCAGCTTGCCGTCCTTGTCGGTATCGGCCTTGGCAAACCATTCGGCGCGACGCTGCTCGGCCCGGGCCACGCGATCGGCCTGGTCGATGTAACCGTCCTTGTTGACATCCAGCTTGTCGAAGTGGGCGCGGTACTCGGCGGCGCTGATACGCCCGTCATTGTCCGCATCCATGCCGCGCATCATGAAGCCGCCATCGCGACCGCCATGATGACGGCCGTGGCGCATGCCATGACGGGGTGCCGGCATCTCATCGCGGGCCAGCTTGCCGTCCTTGTTTTTGTCCAGCGCGTCGAAACGCTGGGCCAGACGCGGATGCGCGGCGGCCTCCTGCCGATCAATCACGCCGTCGCCGTTGGTATCCATCCGCGGCGCCATCGGCTTGGACGGGGCCGGACTGGCGGCCACGGCCAGGCCGGTCACGGAGGTTGCCAGCAACGTGGCCAGCAGGAGAAGGGGCTTGCGTCGGGTCATGGTATGACTCCCTGGGGTGGTGGAACGGACGCGACAGTGCGTCCTCGTTACCGTCAACGCGCGGTGGCCTGCGCCGTTGACCACGAACCGGGCCGTATTCATCACTCAGACAGGCGCAGGATTTGCGACCGCTGGCGGCTATGCTGTGGACATGGCACTGCAAGGCAACCCGAACGAAGAGCTGCGCCTGTTCCAGACAGGAGAGCACCCCTGCGGCTACTGGCCGGACCGGCAGGCCCGCGACCTGGTGCTGGACCCGCAGGACGCCCGGCTCGGGGCGCTGTATCCGACCGCGCTGGGCTGGGGCTTTCGCCGTTCCGGGGATCTGGTCTACCGCCCGCACTGCGCCCACTGCCACGCCTGTGTGCCGGTACGAATTCCGGCAGAACGTTTCCTGGCCGACCGCAGCCAGCGCCGCTGCCTGGCACGCAATGCGGATCTGGAATGCCGGGTGGTGCCGGCCGAACGTACCGAGGAACAGTTCGCGCTGTACCAGCGCTATCTGGGCCAGCGGCATGCCAACGGCGGCATGGACAACCACGGTCCGCACGAGTTCGACCAGTTCCTGATCGGCAGCTGGCCGCACAGCCGGTTCCTGGAAGTCCGCGCCGCCCGGATCGACGATCAGCGCGGACGCCTGCTGGCGGTGGCGGTCACCGATGTCACCGAGCAGGGGCTGTCGGCGGTCTATACCTTCTTCGACCCGGACGAGCAGGCGCGCAGCCTGGGCACCTACGCGATCCTCCAGCAGATCGCGTGGGCACAGCGCGAAGCCCTGCCGCACCTGTACCTGGGCTACTGGATCCGCGGCCACCGCAAGATGGACTACAAACGTCGCTACCAGCCGCTGGAGGCCTATGACGGCCGGCGCTGGGTCGATTTCGGCGCGTTGCCGGACAGCCCCTGACAAACGCCTGACACCTCAACCGGTACACAATAGCGGCATGAAAGCCCATGCCCTGATCGCCGCCGCTGCCCTGCTGTGCAGCGCCTGCGCACAAACCGACGAGCGGACATCCGCGATGCCCGACACCTCCGCCAACCAGTTGCGTCTGGCCACCTACAACACCTCGCTGTATTCGGATGAAACCGGCGGACTGATCCGCCAGTTGCAGGGCGACAGCGCGCATGCGCGCAAGATCGCCGCGGTGCTGCAGCAGACCCGCCCGGATCTGGTGCTGCTCAACGAGTTCGATTTCGACGAGGCCCACCGTGCGGCCGACCTGTTCCAGCAGCGCTATTTGGAAGTCGCCCAGCCTGGCGGCGGCCAGCCGCTGCACTACGCCTACCGCTACCTGGCCCCGGTCAACACCGGCGTGCCCAGCGGGCTGGATCTGGACAACAACGGCGAGATCGGCGGCACCGGCCGCGACCGCGGCAACGATGCCTGGGGCTACGGCCTGCACCCGGGCCAGTACGGCATGCTGGTGCTGTCCCGGTACCCGATCGACGCGGCGGCGGTACGCACTTTCCAGCTGTTGAAGTGGAGCACGATGCCCGGCGCACTGCGCCCGGTCGATCCGGAAAGCGGCGCCCCGTTCTGGAACGATACGGTCTGGTCACAGCTGCGGCTGTCGTCCAAGTCCCACTGGGATGTGCCGGTGAAGACCCCGCTGGGCACCGTGCACGTGCTGGCCTCGCACCCGACTCCGCCGGTGTTCGATGGCAAGGAGAAGCGCAACGCCGCCCGCAACCACGACGAACTGCGGCTGTGGAAGGAATATCTGGATGGCGGCGACAAGCCGTGGCTGTGCGATGACCAGCACCGCTGCGGCGGTCTGGCCGGCGACGCGCGCTTTGTGATCGTCGGTGACCTCAACAATGACCCGGTCGATGGCGATGGCCGCCATGAGGGCATCCTCGAACTGCTCGAACATCCGCGCGTGCTGCGCTACCCCACGCCCAGCAGCAAGGGCGCCGAGGAGACCGGACTGAGGTATGCCGGCAAGGGCCTGCTCCGCCAGGGCGCGCCACAGCATGCCACCGGCGATTTCGGCCCGCGCTCGGGCACAATGCGGCTGGACTATGTGCTGCCCTCGACCGGATTCCAGCACGTGGGCAGCGGCGTGTTCTGGCCGGCCAGCGACCGTCCCGAGGCGAAGATCGCCGATGGCAGCGACCATCACCTGGTCTGGGTCGACGTGCGCTGACCCGCCTCCACCCTGAACAAAAAACGCCGGCAATCGCCGGCGTCTTTCATTGCAACGCCGCGCCTGCTCAGCCGCGCAGCTCGATACCGATCGCCGCCGCCGCGTCGCGCGC
>NZ_BAZI01000286.1 GCF_001310775.1 Stenotrophomonas pictorum JCM 9942 | reverse complement strand
GCTGATCGACACCGCCGGCCTGGGCCAGCGCGACCGCGCCCTGGCCGCCCAGCTGCAGTGGCTGCGCGCCGCCGGCCAGATCCGCACCTTGCTGGTACTGCCTGCCAATACCAGTTTCCAGGACATGGACGAGGTGGTACGCCGCTTCGGCGCCGCCAATCCGCAGGGGCTGGTGCTGACCAAGCTCGATGAGACCGGCCGGTTCGGTTCGGCGCTGTCGGTGGCGGTGGACCACAACCTGCCGATCACCTGGGTGACCGACGGCCAGGACGTGCCGGAGGACCTGCATCGCGCCTCGGCGGCGAATCTTGTACTTCGCCTTGAAGATTTGCGCCGCGCGGCCGATATGCCCTGCAACCTGGAGTCCAACAATGCCGTCGCGTGAGTACGCCCAACTGACCAACACCTTCCCGCTTTCGGCCACGCGTCGCGAGCCGGCCGGTCCGGTACGCACGATTGCGATCACCGGCGGCAAGGGCGGCGTGGGTAAAACCAACGTCTCGGCCAATATGGCCGTCGCCCTGGCCGGCATGGGCAAACGCACCCTGCTGCTGGACGCCGACCTGGGCCTGGCCAACATCGACGTGATCCTGGGCCTGCAGCCCAAGCACACCCTGGCCGACCTGGTTGCCGGGCGCTGCACGCTGGACGAGGTGATCATCGAAGGCCCCAACGGCGTGCTGGTGGTGCCGGCCGCATCCGGTCGCCGGCACATGGCCGAGCTGCAGCCGGCCGAGCATGTCGGTCTGGTCAACGTGTTCTCCGAGCTCGAACGCGAGCTGGACGTGATGATCATCGACACCGCCGCCGGCATCACCGACAGCGTGCTGACCTTCTGCCAGGCCGCGCAGGACACAGTGGTGGTGGTCTGCGACGAACCGGCCTCGATCACCGACGCCTATGCGCTGATCAAGGTGCTCTCGCGCGAACGCGGTGTGGACCGCATGCAGGTCGTGGCCAACATGGTGCGCGACCCCAACGAAGGCCGCGTGCTGTACGAGAAGCTGGTGCGCGTGTGCGACAAGTTCCTGGCGGATGTATCGCTGAACTACCTGGGCTGCGTGCCGCAGGACGACTGGCTGCGCCTGTCGGTGCAGCGCCAGCAGCCGGTGGTGAAGGCGTATCCGTCTTCGCCGGCCGCGCTGGCCCTCCAGGAAATCGCGCTGCGAACCTCGCGCTGGGAAGCCCCGACCGAAGCCCGCGGCGGCGTCGAGTTCTTCCTGGAACGCATCATCCAGCGCGGGGTGCCTGCATGAATCCCGCCGCCCAGTACCGTGAAGTGCAACGCGCCAGCAGCAATGACTGCATCGCCCAGCACGCGGACCTGGTACGCCGCATCGCCCATCACATGGCCGCGCGCCTGCCGGCCAGCGTGGAGATCGACGATCTGATCCAGGCAGGCATGATGGGTCTGCTGGAAGCATCGCGCAGCTACGATGCCGACCAGGGAGCATCGTTCGAGACCTATGCCTCGATCCGCATCCGCGGCTCGATGATCGACGAGATCCGGCGCGGCGACTGGGTGCCACGCTCGGTGCACCGGCGTGCCCGTGAAGCGGCCGGTACCATCCGCCGGCTGGAGCAGGCCAGCGGCCGTGCCGCCAGCGCCACCGAGGTGGCCGAGGCCATGGACATCCCGCTGCCCGAGTACATGCGGCTGATCGAAGACGCCTCGCGTGGCCAGGTGCTGAGCCTGGAATCGCGGATCGAGGACCAGGGCGAGCTGGACACGCCGGCCAGCGGCGGCCCGACCCCGCAGCAGATGCTCGAACGCAGCCAGTTCGGCGCCGAACTGGGCAAGGCCATCGCCCAATTGCCCGAGCGCGAACAGCTGGTGCTCTCGCTCTACTACGAGCAGGAATTGAACCTGAAGGAAATCGGCGCGGTACTGGGTGTCAGCGAATCGCGTGTCTGCCAGATCCACGGCCAGGCCACGCTGCGCCTGCGCGGCCGATTGAAGATATTCGAGGCGGCAGACGCCGGACTCGAGGAACCATGAAGAGGAAAGCCCTTTGAACAAGAACATGCGCATCCTGATCGTCGATGACTTCTCGACCATGCGCCGCATCGTCAAGAACCTGCTCGGCGACCTGGGCTTCACCAATACCGCGGAAGCCGAGGACGGGCATGCGGCGCTGTCGCTGCTGCAGAGCCAGCCGTTCGATTTCGTTGTCACCGACTGGAACATGCCGGTAATGACCGGTATCGAGCTGCTCAAGGCGATCCGCGCCGACGCCAGGCTCAAGACCCTGCCGGTGCTGATGGTCACCGCCGAGGCCAAGCGCGAACAGATCATCGAAGCGGCCCAGGCCGGCGTGAACGGCTACATCATCAAGCCGTTCACCGCGCAGACCCTGGAAGAAAAGCTCGGCAAGATCTTCGAGCGTCTGGCGGCGAGCGCCTGATGGCCGGTCACAGCGAAACCCTGGGCGACAAGAGCGCCCTGATCCAGCGCCTGCAGGATGCACTGGCCGCATTGGAGAGCGGTGACGAAGCCGGCTGGCGTCGCGAGATCGACGCGCTGGCCGCGCTGCGCACCCAGCCGATGATGGCCGGCCTGGGCCGGCTGGCCCGCGAACTGGGCCAGGCGCTGGGCGAACTGCCCAGCATCACCACCGATGCCGGCGAACTGGACGATGCCTGCGCGCGCCTGGACCACGTGGTCGAGATGACCGAAAAAGCGACCCATCGCACGCTGGACCTGGCCGAGGAATGCCGCACGCTGACCGAACAGCTGCGCGCCGAAGGCTGAATCCCGGACAGGACGTGATCCTGGACCGCATCCGCCACAACCTCACCGAGGTGGCGCTGACCCAGAGCTACCAGGACCTGACCGGGCAGATCATCCGTCGCGTGGTCGGCATCGTCCGCCGCGTGCACGAAGGCTTCGGTGCGCTGGGGCTGCCGCCACCGGAGGAAGACGCGCGCAATGCCGGGCTGGCTGGCCCGGCGGTCAGCGGCCTGGACCGCCACGCCGTCTCCCAGCATGACGCTGACGACCTGCTCTCGGATCTGGGGCTGTAAACACATGAGTGCTTTTGCCGACGACATCGCCGCCGACTTCATCCTTGAAGCGCAGGAAATCCTCGATCGCCTCGGCGAGCAACTGGTGGCGCTGGAACAGGCCCCGCAGGATGCCGACCAGCTCAATGTGGTGTTCCGCGGTTTCCACACGCTCAAGGGCGGCGCCGGCTTCCTGTCGATCACGCCGATGGTCGAGCTGTGCCATGCGGCAGAAGAAACCCTGGGCATGGCCCGGTCCGGCAAGGCCCAATTGCTGGCCCATCATTTCGATGCCGCCCAGCAATCGCTGGACTGGCTGCAGTCGATGCTCGATGCGGTCTCCGCCGGCACCGACCCGGCCCATGCCCCGGCCAGCCTGATCGCCCAGTTCGACATCGGCGCGGCGCCCGTCGCTGCGCCGGTGAAG
>NZ_BAZI01000285.1 GCF_001310775.1 Stenotrophomonas pictorum JCM 9942 | reverse complement strand
CCGGCCACCCCCACGCGGCGGGGCCCGACCGGCTTCCACTGGCTGGTGCCAGGCAAGCTGGCGGGCTGTCCGATGCCCGGCGTGGTGTTCGCCATGGATCACGATCTGGCACTGCTGCGCGGCATGGGCATCAGCGTGCTGGTCAATCTGACCGAACGCGAGATGCCGGCCGAACTGCTGGCCCCGCACGGCTTGCGCAGTTACCACCTGGGCATTCGCGATCGCGGTGCACCGCCATTGCTATGGGCCAAACTGCTGCTGGCCAAGATCGAAGTGATGTTGCGCGAAGGCGAGGTCGTCGCCGTGCATTGTCTGGCGGGACTGGGCCGCACCGCTGGTGCTCGCGGCGTGGCTGATCCGCGAAGGACTGACCGCCGAAGAGGCACTGCGCCGGCTGCGCACCATCGAACCGGGCTTCGTGCAATCACAGGAGCAGGAAGACCTGCTTCACGCACTGGAAGAAAACCTGCTGATCCGCGCCTGCTGATCGGTATCTGTTGTCCTCAACTCCCCCGGCAACCGGACCGCACCGCGGTCTGGCGCCCTTCTCTTTCCCTCCCCCAGGAATCACCCCGATGTCTCTCGACAGCACCCTGCAACACTCCGTCGCCTCCATCCCCGAATGCGTGGCCGCCGGCTACGTCGATATCAGCTCCGGCATGCTGCTGTCGGTCAAGACCGTGGATTCGCATCCGCGCGAAGTGCTGGACCTGGTCGCCGCGGCCACCGCCGACCTGTACCAGGGCCCGAACATCCGCAGCATCGAGCAGATGTTCCGCCGCGCACGCGGCCTGCAGGAGCAGGAAGGCGCGCACTACTTCCAGGAAATCATCGTCAACAGCGAAAACCTGATCCACATCTTCATGCGTGGCAAGCGCTACCCGGACTACGTGATGGTGTTCGTCTGCCGCCGCACCGCCAACCTCGGTATGGCCCTGACCCGCTCGCGTCTGGCGATGCCGGGGATCGAAGCGGAAATCTGAAACACCAAGGCCACCTGTCGGTGGCCTTTTCGATTGCGCGGCACGGGCCTGGGATTACACCGCTCAGTGCAGCGGCACACCATCGACCTGGTGCAGGTCCTCGCGCAGGATACGGCGCACTTCCAGCACCGCCTCGGGCGTTTCCTGCACGCTGTGCCCGGACACGATCACCTTCTCCGACAACGCGCCATCCAGATGCGCGCTCCAGTACGGCACCAGACCATCGTCCGAGTCGGCCGTGGCCACCTCGGCTTTACGCTTGGCGATGATGGAGTGGTACTTCAGGCCAGGCACCATCGGCAACGCCGAAGAGAATTCGATAAACGGATCACTGGCCTTGAGGTTGTCGATGCTGTTGCTGATGCGCGGCTCCCTGGGCTTCCCGCCGTCTTCCTCCGGGTTCTGCAAGGCCATGAACGCATCACCGAATGCGCCGAGGAGGGTCAGCGGCAGCCGCACCAGTTTGCCGATCATGCGTCCCAGACGATTACCGGCCGCATCGGTTCCCCTGTGCGGGGCCGCCAGGAAAATCGCGCGCTGCACGTTGGGCTGTGGGGTGAAGTGCATCACCGGCCCCAGCTTGGCCTCCACCCGCTTCAGGCGCTCACCGCGCAGGTTGTAGCGTTCCACCGTGTCCTTCCACAACACCTCGCCCGAATCACTGAGCATCAGCCGTGCGAGCACACCGCCCATGCTGTGGCCGATGAACACCATGTCATGCGACGCGGCGGCCGTGGCCTTCGGATCGAAATTACGCAGCGTGCGGTTGAAGGCGTTGCTGATGGTGTAGCGGTTCAAGGCGAGCGGCGCGTTGGTCGGGTAGTACACCGACCACACCTGGTAGTGCTTGCGCATCTGCGGATCCCCCATGATCTCGTTGGCCAGGTTCACCCAGGCCTCCGGACTGCTGGCCAGGCCGTGCAGCATGAAGATGATGCGCCGGTCCGGGTCGTAGGGCTGCATCAGGTAGATATGCGGCTCGCGGATGCCCTCGCCGCGGCCGAACAGTGTGCGCAGCGACTCGGTGGCAAACCCCGACTGGGCAAGCCACAGTCCATAGGCAGCGGTGAAATTGGCCGCCAGCGGCACCTCCTGCCCGTGCAGGGTGATGCTGGTGGTGATGTCGGGCGAATACGCCTTGAGCTGGATCGTGCGCGTGGCCAGCACCTGCTCGAGCGTATCGCCTTCGAAGTTCAGCACGGCGGTGGCATTGAGCGCCGGCATTTCGCTGTAGACCGGCAACTCCACTTTCTCGCCTTCCAGCGGGACCGCCAGCGGCGGCGACTCCATCACCACCACCAGCTCCGCACCAAAGCCGTCGCGGCGATAGGAACTGCGCAGGCCGGCAAAGCTCACCGACGAGGCCGCCACCAGCTGTTTGGGAACGCTGCGCAGGTTGAGCTGGTCAAGCGTGGTGCGGATGGTCCAGCGATCCACCTGCACCGGGCGCAGGAAATCCTCCCCCTCCAGCGCGCGCGTGCGGACACGCTGGAACACCACCGACGCGGTCTGCTCGGCCGCATGGTTGTAATAGTCACGCACCTGCGTGAGCCGGTCCTCCAGCGCCCTCTGCGCGGGCGTACGACCACTGAAGAACAGGTAGGCGTAGGAATAACGCGCGGTCTCCAGCCATGCATCCAGCGCATTGGCCTGCAACTGCACCGGCTCGCCGCCCTTGGCCTGGGGTGTGAGCGCCAGCGCCTCCTGCATCCACAACTCGGCCAGGGTCGACAGCCGCTGTTCGGTATGCAGCCCTTCGTTGTCGGCCACCCGTTGCCGGCACACCGGCAGATCCTTGCCGCATTCGCCGGCGGTCTGCCCGATCACCGCCAGCGCTTCCTGCGACAACGCACTCAACCGGCCACTGTTGAGGATGTCGTCGCGCTTGAGCATCACATAGTCGGTGCTGCTCACCGACTTCATCTTCACCATCGCACAGCCGCTGGACAGCAGCAGTGCCATCCCCGCCATGATCGGCAGCAGCCGACGCATTCCAGTCAGCCGCGGTGGGTTCATTGCAGGGCTCCAGCAATTCCGATGCCGGGCACGCCGGCGCGTATGCGGCTTGAGAAATCGGCAGCATCACCGCTGTCGCGGGCGCGCTGCGTGATCCGCCCCAGTTGCTGCAGCCGTTCCAGGGAGACGCCCGGTGTCAGCCCGCCGACATCGGCGACATACCCGGCCAGATAGCCGGACAACAGCAGCCGGTAATCCAGTGGCAGACCCGGCACGATCCGGCGCATCAACTCATACACCACGGTGGTGCAGTTGCTGGTCAGCGAGTTGTAGAAGCGCGGCGCCTGCTGCAGCTGCTGCGCGGTGGCGACATAGGCCCCCAGCAGATCGCGCAACTTGTCCGGACCCAGGCCATGCAGGCGGTACAGATAGACATCTTCGCCACGCACGTTGCTGCGCACCCGCACGATATCGCGCTCATCCGCGGCTACCAGCACGGC
>NZ_BAZI01000284.1 GCF_001310775.1 Stenotrophomonas pictorum JCM 9942 | reverse complement strand
CGCCGCCGGCGGTGCGCGAGCGCTACGACACCCGCCTGTATCCCGGCGACCGCAACCGGATCAGCGAGCTGTCCGCCCAGCCGCATGACATCAAGCTGGTCCGCGCGGATGGCAGCGAGTGCTGGATCAGCGTGGCGCTGTCCACGCTCAGCGCCGGCACGGACAGCCTGCGTATGGCACTGATCCGCGACGTCACCGTGCAACGCCAGCAGCAGGAACGCGGCCGCCTGCTGTCACTGGGCTTTGATGAGACCCACAGCGCGGTACTGATCACCGACGGTGAAGGGCGCATCGTGCAGCTCAACAAGGGCTTTGGCCGGCTGTTCGGCTTTGCCGAGCACCAAGCCATCGGCCAGTACCTGCCGGCGCTGCTGGCCCCGGGCAGTCATGGCGCCGCGCAGATGGACGCCGATACGCGGCAGCTCAAGGCCGGAGAGCCGATCCAGCGCGACGAGCGTCTGTACCGGCACAACGGGCAACCGCTGTGGTGCTCGGTCAGCACCAACCCGATCTTCGATGACTACGGCACACTGGTGAACCAGGTGGTGGTGCTGATGGACATCACCCGCACCAAAGTGCACGAGCTGCTGCAGCACAAGATGCTCGATGCGCTGGTCCGCGAGGTGCCCACCGCCGAAGTGCTGCAGATGATGTGCCTGGAGGTCGAACGCATCGCGCCGGAGGTGATCAGCTCGGTGCTGCGGGTCGAGGACGGCAAGCTGCGTACCCTGGCCGGCCCCAGCCTGCCCGACCCCTTCAGCCGCCTGGTCGATGGCGTGATCGCCGGCCCGCGCACGGGCAGCTGCGGCACCGCTGCGTATACCGGCGAAACCGTGATCGCCCGCGATATCGCCACCGATCCGAACTGGGCCGACATTCCCCACCGGGCCGTGGCCCTGGCCCACGGCCTGGCCGCCTGCTGGTCCACACCGATCAAGGCCAGCGACGGCCGCGTGCTGGGCACCTTCGCCTTCTACTACCGCCAGCCGCATGATCCGGACGAGTTCCATCACCGGCTGGTGGCCGTCATCGTGCATCTGTGCGCGTTGGCGCTGGAGCGCGAGGAGGCGCGCAACCGCATCCGCCGGCTGGCGTTCTATGACGATCTGACCGGGCTGCCCAACCGCAGCCTGCTGCATGCCCAGGCCGACCAGGCGATCAGCGCGGCCGGCCATGCCGGGCAGGAACTGGCGGTGCTGTTCATCGACCTGGACCGCTTCAAGCAGGTCAACGACTCGATGGGCCATCCCGGGGGCGACACCCTGCTGCGCACCGTCGCGCGACGGCTGCAGGAGGAAGCCGGGCCCAGGGACATCGTCGGGCGTCTGTCCGGCGACGAATTCGTGGTGGTACTGGCCCCATGCGATGCGCAGGCCGCCCTGGAGCGCGGTGAGCGCCTACTGCACGCGCTGTCCCAACCGTGGCAGCTGGGCGAGGTGGAGGTGCGGTCCTCGGCCAGCATCGGCATCAGCGTGTTTCCGCACGATGGCGGCGACATGGAGACACTGCTGCAGAACGCGGACATGGCCATGTACCAGGCCAAACACAGCGGCCGCGCGCGGGTGCGCTTCTACTGCCCGGAAATGAACCAGAGCGCACAGGAACGGCTGACCATGGAGGCGGCCCTGCGCGAGGCGCTCCAGCACCACCAGCTGCAGCTGCATTACCAGCCGCAGATCGACATCGCCGACGGCCACCTGCACAGCGTCGAGGCGCTGGCGCGCTGGCAGCATCCAACGCTGGGCACGGTGCCGCCGATACGTTTCATCGCGCTGGCCGAGGAGTGCGGCCTGATCGGCGAAATCGGGCAATGGGCACTCGCCCAAGCATGTAAGCAGCTGGCCAGCTGGCGCCGCGACGGGCTGCAGGTGCCGTCAGTGGCGGTGAACCTGTCACCGACCGACTTCCACGACGCCGGGCTGCCGGCACGGATCGCGCAGATCCTGCAGCGCGAGGCCCTGGTGGCCACGGACCTGACCGTGGAGATCACCGAGGACATCCTGCTCGACACCGATCCCACCACCTTGCGCACCCTGCACGAAGTGCATGCGCTGGGGGTACGGCTGTCGATGGATGACTTCGGCACCGGCTACTCCAGCCTGAGCTACCTGCGGCAGTTGCCGATCAGCGAACTCAAACTCGACCGCAGCTTCGTCTGCGGGATCGAGGAGGACCCGATCGCGTGCGCCTTGACCCAGGCGATCGCGCATATCGGCCAGAGCCTGCAACTCAAAGTGGTGGCCGAAGGCGTGGAGAGCCAGGCGCAGTTGCGCCTGCTCGGCCAGCAGGGCTACCAGATCGCCCAGGGCTTCCACTTCACCGCGGCGCTGCCTGCGCCGGCACTGGCACAGTGGGTGCGCGAGCACCTGGCAGCACCCGTAGCGCCGGCCGTGAGCTGCTGAGCCGGCGCCAACGCCTCAGGCTGACGCCACCACCGCCAGCGTCAGCCGCGAGACGCACACCGGCTTGCCGGCCTCGTTCTCGATGCGGATCTCCCACACCTGCGTGGTGCGCCCGACATGCAGCGCGCGGGCGGTGCCGGTCACCATCCCCGAACGTGCGGCGCGCAGGTGGTTGGCATTGATTTCCAGACCGACGCAGACCTGCCGGTCCGGGTCCACGCACAGATTGCCGGCGCTACTGCCCAGTGTTTCGGCCAGCACCACCGAGGCGCCGCCGTGCAGCAGGCCATACGGTTGCCGGGTACGCTCGTCCACCGGCATCGTCGCCTGCAGCCAGTCCTCGCCGGCGGCGGTGAAGACGATGCCCAGATGCTCGATCAGCGTGTTGCGGCTGAGCGCGTTGAGCTGCTGCAGATCGACCGGCTGGTGGAATACTCGGGACATGCGCATAACCTGTTCAAAGACCAAGGAAGGCGTTACAGGATCGGTACCAGACCGGCGCCGAAGGCGGTCAGCATCCGCACCAGCAGCCATTTCGGGCCGACATCCACCTCCGGGAAATCGCCCACGGCGGTGTAGCAACGGTGGAAATCCGGATCCTGCCGGGGCAGCGGCTGCGGACAGTCCGGGCCGGGCTGGAACGCATAGTCGGTGGCATAGCGCCATGGCCAGAAATCGAGCACCGGCAGCGCCTCGGAGGCCTTGCCCAGGCTGTAGTTCAGTCCTGACAGCACCGGCGCCTTCTGCCGTGGCGCCACCACCCAGGAATTGTCCGGATGCACATCGCGCAGGATGCTCTGCGCCAGCCGTTCAGCGAACACCGGATCCTCGATGATCACCGCTCCTTCGGTGTTGTAGTTCTCGCTGCGCGGGTCGAAGTTGTGGGTGCCGATCACCCCGATGCGGCGGTCCACCACCAGCGACTTGGCGTGCAGGCCCATGCGCGCGCCACGGCGGGTCACCGGCAGCGGCCGGTTCACCGCCCGCGTGCCGAGGAAGGAGGGACGGGTCTCGGTGCGCAGCAGCTCGTATTCCACCTCG
>NZ_BAZI01000283.1 GCF_001310775.1 Stenotrophomonas pictorum JCM 9942 | reverse complement strand
GGCGCGGACAGCACGCCACGGCAGGCGCGGCGCAGCAGCACGTCAAGCTTGTCGGGCGCACGCAGGCGGTAGTCGAGAAAGGCCAGCGCGCGGCGGTTGGCCTGGCGGATATCCTCGTCCAGCCGGGTCAGGTATTCGTCGATCCGCTCCAGCTCGCGCAGGCGCCCCAGACTGCGTGACAGGCGCTGCTGCGCGCGCGCTTCATCGCCACCAGTGAGGTGGTCGCGGTACCACGCCACCAGCGCCTCGCGCTGCGCGCCGGCCTCCAGCTGCTGCACCATCGCCAGGATCGAGCTGCGCCGCGCCATCGGATGGTCGGCACGGTGGAGCTCGGCGTAGTCGCCAATGAACAGCTGGCCGACATAGCGCTCGAACACTGCCGGGCGAACTGTGCGGTGGTCTCGGCCCTGCTCAGCTCCGGCATCAGGTCGCGCACCTGCAGGCTCATCGAGGCCAGCGACACCAGCAGGCGCCGCGCCTGGTCGGCGGCCTCGTCGAGAATGCCGCCGTCGGCATGGCCGTCGGTCACCTTCTGCAGCTGGGATTCGATCGAGCCCATCTTGGCGCGGACGAAGGTCGGCCCCTGTTCGCAGAACTCCACCAGGGCCGACAGCAGCTCGGCCACCATGCGCGGCATGCTCACCATCTCGCGCGCACCGATGCGCTCCTGGCGCAGCCAGCCGGCATCGCGGAAGCGGTCGTGGATCGCCGCGGCCCGCACGTTCAGCGGCGCGTCCGGCGCCTGTCCGTCCTCGTCCTCCCAGGGATCGTCGGTCAGCAGGTAGCGCTCGATCGCCGCGGTGATCTCGCGGCGCGGAAAACCGTGGCTGGGCGGCACTGGCGCATCCGGCCGAAGAACTCGTCGAACAGCCGGCACAGCAGCGCCCAGTAGTTCTGGCGGTTGGCCGAGGCCAGCGGACCGAAAATGCCGGCCGGCACCACCGAAAACAGGGACGGGAATGTCGCGGGGGATGTGGTGGTCAAAACGTCGGGGTCCTGCAGCTTCCTGCCATGCGCCGGCGATTGTGGCATATCGCCAGCGGCCTGGAACCGCCCGGCCGGCCGTGGGGACCAGGCGGCGTGCGGGGGCCGGCGACGGGCGATTTACGCACCTGCTCGCCGTCTTCGGCGGTTCCGGCCGTGTACACCCGGCCAAGAAAAAGCCCGGCACAGGGCCGGGCTCCGTCGCAGCGTCGGGGGAGAGAGGACCGGGCTGCAGGAGGGAGTTTCCACACCCGCAGTTACAGGGCCGTGACAGCCGTACTCACTCCACCGTGACGCTCTTGGCCAGGTTGCGCGGCTTGTCCACGTCGGTGCCGCGGGCCAGAGCGGTGTGGTAGGCCAGCATCTGCACCGGAATGGTGTGCACGATCGGACTGAGCACGCCGGCATGACGCGGGGTGCGGATCACATGCACGCCCTCGGAGGCGTTGAAGTTGCTGTCCTGGTCGGTGAACACGAACAGCTCGCCGCCGCGCGCGCGCACTTCCTGCATGTTGGACTTCACCTTCTCCAGCAGGCTGTCGTTGGGGGCGATCACCACCACCGGCATCTCCGCGTCCACCAGCGCCAGCGGGCCGTGCTTGAGCTCGCCGGCCGGATAGGCCTCGGCGTGGATATAGGAGATTTCCTTGAGTTTGAGCGCGCCCTCCAGCGCGATCGGGTAGTGCAGGCCACGGCCCAGGAACAGGGCGTTGGACTTGCTGGCAAAACGTTCGGCCCAGGCGGCAATCTGCGGCTCCAGGTTCAAGGCATGCTGCACGCTGCCCGGCAGGTGCCGCAGCTGTTCCAGGTAATCGGCCTCCTGGGCGGCGTCGACCTTGCCGTGCAGTTTGCCCAGCACCACGGTCAGCTGGAACAGCGCCGCCAGCTGGGTGGTGAAAGCCTTGGTCGAGGCCACACCGATCTCGGCGCCGGCACGGGTGTAGCAGACCAGCTCGCTGGCACGCGGATGGCGCTTTCCGGCACGTTGCAGATCGACAGCGTGTGCGTATGGCCCAGCGACTTGGCGTACTTGAGCGCCTCCATCGTGTCCAGCGTCTCACCGGACTGCGAAATGGTGACGATCAGATGCCTGGGGTTGGCATAGGCGGCGCGATAGCGGTACTCGCTGGCGATCTCCACGCTGCATGGCAGCCCGGCGATGGCCTCGATCCAGTACCGCGCGGTCAGCCCGGCGTAATAACTGGTGCCACAGGCCAGGATCTGCACGCCGTCGATGTCCTTGAACACCGCTTCGGCATTGGCGCCGAACAGGGTGGCCGGGAAGCCACCGGCATCGATCGCCGCTTCCACGGTGTCGCCCAGCGCGCGCGGCTGCTCGTGGATTTCCTTCTGCATGAAGTGCCGGTACGGGCCCAGTTCCAGCGAGGCCAGCGACACGTCGGACAGGCGCTGCTCGCGCTGCACCAGGGCGTTGTTGCCATCGAACACGCGCACGCCCTGACGGGTCAGCTCGGCGGTATCGCCCTCCTCCAGGAACATCACCCGGCGGGTGGCCTGCAGGATCGCCGACACGTCCGAGGCGACGAAGTTCTCGCCCTCGCCCAGACCGACCAGCAACGGACAGCCCATGCGGGCTACCACCATGCGGTCCGGCTCCTTGCGGCTGATCACCGCCAGCGCGTAGGCGCCGGTCAGCTCCTTGACGGTGCGCTGCAGGGCGCCAAGCAGGTCGTCGTGATCGGCCTGCAGATGATGGTGGATCAGGTGGGCGATGACCTCGGTGTCGGTCTGCGATTCGAACACATAGCCCAGCGCGATCAACTTTTCGCGTTGCGCTTCGTGGTTTTCGATGATGCCGTTGTGCACCAGCGCCACGCCCTGGCTGATGTGCGGGTGCGCGTTGGATTCGGTCACGCCACCGTGGGTGGCCCAGCGGGTGTGGCCGATGCCGACCGTGGCGTGGAAGTGCTCGGCACCGGCCGCGGCTTCCATCTCCGCCACGCGGCCGGTGCGGCGTACGCGACGCACCTGGTCCGCATCCAGCACGGCAATCCCGGAGGAGTCGTAACCGCGATATTCCAGCCGTTTGAGTCCTTCAATCAGTACCGGAACCACATCGCGATCGGCGATCGCTCCAACAATGCCGCACATAGTCGATCCACTTGCGTTAGTGAACGGACATTCTAAGCCAGCCAATTCGGACAGCCGCAGGACACGGCGAGCCATGGACCCGCAGGCAGTGTCCGCGACAGTGTCCGCGGACACCCGGACAGCCAGCGACACCCGATATTTCCAAACAAATTCAATGGATTGTGATTGGCACGCGATCTGCTTAACCAACAGCAACCCATGCAGTGAAGTATCCGATGATCCGTGACACCTCCGCCCAGGACCAGGTAAGCACCCAGCCCCCGCGCCCCATCTGGCGGCGATGGCTGTGGCCGGCTGTCACCACCTTGGTCGCGGTGGCGGGTATCGGCTACGTCGCCAGCAGCTGGCTGGGCG
>NZ_BAZI01000282.1 GCF_001310775.1 Stenotrophomonas pictorum JCM 9942 | reverse complement strand
CCGCGTTTGGGCTTGGGGGAGGCCGGCGCGGGCACAGCTGGTTGTGACAAACGCGGAGGTCTGTCGGCCGACCATGACCATTGGCCGGCTCGCCGGCCACGTCGCACTGGCTAGACTCGCGGCTTTGTCGCAATTGGCCCATGGGCCGGGGGAAGAGTGTGATCAAGCGTGGTTTGCTGGCGTTGTGCATGGGCTTGGCGGTGGGCGCTCCGGCGCAGGCCACCGAAAAGGTGGATCTGGATGTGGTCACCCGCATCCGCGCCGAGGCGTTCCACAACTCGCAGGTGATGGACCACCTGACCTATCTGACCGAGAACATCGGCCCGCGTCTGACCAATTCGCCGCAAATGGCCGCGGCCAATGCCTGGAGCCGCGGCAAGTTCAACGAATGGGGGCTGAGCAACGTCCATGACGACGCGTTCCCGGCGTTCGGCCGTGGCTGGGAGTTCACCCACGCCAGCGTGGAGATGATCGGCGACCGCGTGCTGCCGCTGCATGCGCTGCCCAAGGCGTGGACGCCGGGCACCGACGGTGCCGTGGAAGGCGAGCTGGTCCGCGTGGACATCAAGAAGCTGGCCGACCTGGACAAGTACAAGGGCAAGCTGCGCGGCAAGGTGCTGCTGCTGGGCGATGCGCGCGCCTACAAGCGCGGCACCGAGGCCGACAGCCACCGCCATGACGCCACCTCGCTGGAAGGCCTGCAGCAGTTCACCATTCCGGCCACCGCCGCGGCCGACCGGGCAAAGCGTCTGAAGGAATACAACGAGCGCCAGGAACTGGTCCGCAAGACCAACGAGTTCTTCGTCGCCGAAGGCGCGCTGGCGGCGATCTCGCTGTCGAGCTGGGACAACGGCATCATCCGCGTTGCCGGGGGCGGTTCGCGCAAGGCCGGCGAGTCGGCCGGCGTGCCGGAGCTGACCATGATCACCGAGCACTTCAACCCGCTGGTGCGTTCGCTGGAAGCCGGCGAGACGGTCAAGCTGCGCATCCGTGTCGATGCCCGCTTCACCGACGAAGGCGACAAGCCCGGCTACAACACGCTGGCCGAGATCCGCGGCAGCGGCAAGGCCGACGAGGTGGTGATGATCGGCGCGCACATGGACTCCTGGCACACCGGCACCGGCGCGGCCGACAACGGCGCCGGCGTGGCCGTGGCGATGGAAGCCATGCGTATCCTCAAGGCGATCGGGGTCAAGCCCAAGCGCACCATCCGCGTGGCGCTGTGGAGTGGCGAGGAGCAGGGCCTGATCGGCTCGCAGGACTACGTCTCGCGCCAGTTCGCCAGGTTCCCGGAGCCGACCGACCCGGCCCAGCTGGCGCTGCCGGCCAGCCTGCGCGAGCCGACCGGTCCGCTGCAGAAGCTGCGTGACTACGACAAGCTCTCGGTCTACTTCAACATGGATAACGGCTCGGGCCGCTTCCGTGGCATCTACGCACAGGAAAACATGGCCGCGATGCCGATCTTCGAGGCGTGGCTGAAACCGTTCAATGACGTGGGCGCCACCACCGTGGTCGCCCGCAACACCGGCTCCACCGACCACATCGCCTTCGATCGCGTCGGCCTGCCGGGCTTCCAGTTCATCCAGGACCGTCTGGACTACTTCTCCAACGTCCACCACACCCACCTGGACACCTGGGACCACATCGAAGCCGAAGACCTCAAGCAGGCAGCGGCCGTGATGGCCAGCTTCGCCTACAACGCGGCGATGCGTGAGCAGATGATGCCGCGCAAGCCCGAGCCGAAGCCGACGCCGTAAGCGCGGGAACGGTTGATTGAACGAAGGGCCGGCATTGCCGGCCCTTTTTTATGTGCCGATGTCAGCGCGTAGCCCGGGTAAGCGAAGCGCACCCGGGTGCCCTTGATGCACTCGCCGCGGCCCCGGGTGCGGCCGTTGGCCTTACCCGGGCTACTGGCTGCCGTTTTTTCATGGCCCATGCCGCAAGCGGCGCCAATGTGCGGTCAGGCAGCTGAAGGCCGGGCGGGGTAAAATTGCCGCATATTTGCCATCCAGTGCTTTCCACATGACCGTCCGCACCCGTTTCGCCCCCAGCGCGTAGCCCGGGTAAGCGAAGCGCACCCGGGGGCCCTTGATGCACTTGCCGCGGCCCCGGGTGCGGCCGTTGGCCTTACCCGGGCTACTGGCTGCCGTTTTTTCATGGGACACCACGCCGATGGCGGCAGTGGGCGGTCAGGCAGGTAAAGGCCGGGCGGGGTAAAATCGCCGCATATTTGCCATCCAGTGCTTTCCACATGACCGTCCGCACCCGCTTCGCCCCCAGTCCCACCGGCTACCTGCACATTGGTGGCGCCCGCACCGCGCTGTATTGCTGGCTGGAGGCGCGCCACCGTGGCGGTCAGTTCGTGCTGCGGATCGAGGACACCGACCGCGAGCGCAGCACCCAGGGCGCGATCGACGCGATCCTGGAAGCGATGCAGTGGCTGGGGCTGGACTACGACGAAGGCCCGATCTACCAGACCGACCGCGTCGCCCGTTACAAGCAGGTGGCCGAGCAGTTGATCGCCTCGGGCAAGGCCTATTACGCCTACGAGACCCGCGAGGAGCTCGACGCGATGCGCGAGGCCGCCATGGCCAAGCAGGAAAAGCCGCGCTACAACGGCGCCGCCCGCGAGTTGAACCTTCCCTACAGGGACGACCCGAACCGCGTCATCCGCTTCAAGAATCCGCTGGAAGGCACGGTGGTGTTCGACGACCTGATCAAGGGCCCGATCGAGATCGCCAACAGCGAGCTGGACGACATGGTGATCTTCCGTCCGGACGGCTTCCCCACCTACAACTTCGCGGTGGTGGTCGACGACTGGGACATGGGCATCACCGAGGTCATCCGCGGCGATGACCACATCAACAACACCCCGCGCCAGATCAACCTGTACGAGGCCATCGGCGCGCCGGTGCCGAAGTTCGGCCACATGCCGATGATCCTGGACGAGCAGGGCGCCAAGCTGTCCAAGCGCACCGGCGCGGCCGACGTGATGCAGTACAAGGACGCCGGCTACCTGCCCGAGGCGCTGCTGAGCTACCTGGCCCGTCTGGGCTGGTCGCACGGCGACCAGGAGCTGTTCTCCCGTCAGGAGCTGATTGAGCTGTTCGACGTCACCCACTGCAACTCCAAGGCCTCGCGCCTGGACATGGCCAAGCTGGGCTGGGTCAACCAGCACTTCCTGAAGACCGAAACGCCCGAGTCCATCGCCCCGCACCTGGTCTACCAGCTGCAGAAGCTGGGCCTGGACGTGGCCGCCGGCCCGGCCCCGGCCGATGTGGTCATCGCCCTGCGCGAGCGCGTGCAGACGCTCAAGGAAATGGCCGAGAAGGCGGTGGTCTGGTACACGCCGCTGAGCGAGTACGACGAGGCCGCGGTGGCCAAGCACTTCAAGCCCGGCGCCGAGCTGCCGCTGGCCAAGGCCCGCGAACTGCTGGCCGCGCTGCCGGAATG
>NZ_BAZI01000281.1 GCF_001310775.1 Stenotrophomonas pictorum JCM 9942 | reverse complement strand
CCCGGCGCGGCGGGGATCGGCTTGGCGGTCAGCAGCACGCTGCGGCGCGCCCACTTGAACGCGTTCTCCAGCAGGTTGCCGAGCAGCTCCTGCAGGTCACCCGGCTCGCCGTAGAAATTCACGCCCGGGGCGATATCGAACTCGCACAGCACGCCCTTGCTGGCATAGATCTTCTCCAGCCCCGGCACGATATCTTCGGCGGTGGCTCGATCGGCACCGGTGCGGAAAACAGCTTGTGGCCCGAAGAGGCCGCGCGGGCAAGCTGGTAGGACACCAGGTTGTTCATGCGCTGCAGCTGCACGTCCAGTTCCTCGCGCAGCGCGGCGGCGTCGGCACCACTGTCCAGCTGCGTGCGCAGCACCGCGATCGGTGTCTTCAGGCTGTGCGCCAGATCGGCCAGCGTATTGCGCTGGCGGTCCAGGTTCTCGCGTTCGCTTTCGATGAAGGCGTTGATGCTTTCGGTCAGCGGCTCCAGCTCACGCGGATGCCTTTCACTCATGCGGGCGCGCTCGCCGCGCTGCACCTTGGTCAACTCGTTGATCACGCGCTTGAGCGGGCGCAGGCTCCATTGCAGCACCAGGGTCTGCAGCAGCAGCAGGATCAGGCCGGTGACACCGAGCCAGAACCACACCGCGCCGCGGAACACCCGCAGCTGAGCACCCAGCGCGCGCGAATCTTCCAGCACATAGATGGTGTAGGGGAACTCGGCTTCCGGCGCGCCGTCACCGCCCCAGACCAGCCCCAGCCCGTAGCGGTAGACCTCGCCAGGCGTGCCGTCGATCTGGGTCATCGGCAGCGGCCCTTCGAACACCTCCTGACGCGGATCAAGCAGGTGGCCGCTGACTTCCGGCAGGATCGGCCCTTCGGCGGACATGGAATTGCCATGGTCGCCGGGCATCACCACCTGCAGGTACAGGCCGCTGCCGGGCACATCGAAGCGCGGATCCGGCGGCTGCTCGCGGATATACAGCGAGCCGTCGCGGGTGAAGTCGATGCCACCGGCATAGGCGGTGGCATAGTTTTTCAGGCGCTCGCGCAGATTGGCCCGCGCGGTATCGGCGAAGGCGGCGTCAAGCGCGTAACCGGCCAAGGCCAGGAACGCGATCAGCCCCACCGACGCGGCCAGCAACTGGCGCGCCTGCAAAGAACGAGGCCGCCAACGCTTCAACAGCCACTGACGGCCCGTCATATCGCACCGCCCCTGACGGGGCTCAGCCTTCGTTACGCGGAATCGCGAACCGGTAACCGCGGCCACGCACGGTTTCGATCGGCTTGAGTTCGCCGTCCGGATCGAGCTTCTTGCGCAAACGGCCGATGAACACTTCCAGCACGTTCGAATCGCGATCGAAATCCTGCTGGTAGATGTGCTCGGTCAGATCCGCCTTGGACACCAGCTCGCCGGCGTGCATCATCAAGTACTCGAGCACCTTGTATTCGTAGCTGGTCAGGTCGACATTGCTGCCGCTGACACTGACGGTCTGCGCTGCCAGATCCAGCGCCACCGGGCCACATTCCAAGGTTGGCTTGGACCAGCCGGCGGCGCGGCGCAGCAACGCGTTGACACGCGCCAGCAGCTCTTCGACATGGAACGGCTTGACCAGGTAGTCGTCGGCGCCCTGCTTCAGGCCCTCGACCTTGTCCTGCCAGCTCGACCGCGCGGTCAGGATCAGCACCGGAAACTTCTTGCCCTCGTCACGCAGCGCCTTGATCAGCTCCATGCCCGACATCTTGGGCAGACCCAGATCGATGATGCCCACGTCGAACGGGACTTCGCGGCCCATGTACAGGCCTTCCTCGCCATCCTGCGCCGCATCCACCGCGAAGCCTTCGCGCTTGAGGCGGGCTGCCAGGGTCTCCCGCAGCGGGGCTTCGTCTTCGACCAGAAGGATACGCATGAACTCTCCCTAGTAACTTGGGCCGGCTGTGGGCCAGCATTTTGATGCGGAACGCGGGCGATTATCGCTGTTCAGGAGTTATCGCCGCGTGGTGGCGGATCGGCCCGGCGCGAACCGCGCGGGACCGGCGGCGAGGGATCGTCCATATAACGCACCCGGCCGCGGTCATCCATGTATTTGACGCGATTGATATCGCGGCCATCGTAGGGCACGCGCTCGGCACCGAGAATGCGGCCACCGGTTTCGCGCTGCACACGACGCACCGCATCGGACAGCGAGCGGCCATTGGCCTGCATCCGGGGTGCGTTGCGGGCCACTCCGGCCTCGTTGTTGGCGCCGCGCGCCTCCGGGCGCTGTTCCTGTGCCGTGGCCGGCGCCACGACCGCACCGGCGGCAGCCAGGGCTGCAGCAACGACGAGGGGGAAAACATGACGGCTGGCCGGAAGCATGCGGTGATCCTATCGGACTGCGACGGAACGTTCAAAAATCGTGAATCGCGGGTCCAGAAAAACTTCCAAGGAGCTCACGAAATCGAGGCAAATAATTGATTTTTAGGGGTGAATCCGATCTGAACTCGTCCCCGCCTCCACCGGCCGCGTTCAGCTAGATGACCGAACCAACACCACTTCCAAGGTCATGCGGCGCGGGCGGCCTGTTCGCGGGTCACCTGCAGCGCTTGTTCGATCAGCGCCCAGTCCGCGCCCGGACGGTGTGCGCCTTCGCTCAGCACCTGGCGGAAACCGCGGCCACCGGGCTGGCCGTGGAACAGCCCGAGCAGATGGCGGGTGATGTGCTTGAGCGCCAGTCCCCGCCCGAGCTGGGCCTCGATATACGGACGGAAGGCGGTGAGCAGCTCTTCCCGCGGACGCAAGGCCATGCCGGTCTGCGCCGCCTCCAGCGCATGCAGCACATAGGGGTCGTGATAGGCCGCGCGCCCCAGCATCACCCCGTCAACCCGTGCCAGCTGCGCCTGCGCGGCCTCGACCGTGGCGATGCCGCCATTGAGTACCACCGGCAACGCCGGACGCTCCTGCTTGAGCCGGTACGCCCACTCGTAGCGCAGCGGCGGAATCTCGCGGTTCTCCTTCGGCGACAGGCCCTTGAGCCAGGCGTTGCGCGCGTGCACCACGACCATCGCCGCGCCGGCGGCGACCTGGCGGTCGACGAAGGCGGCGAATACCGCATAGTCGTTGTCCTCGTCCACGCCCAGCCGGCACTTCACCGTGATGGGAATCTCCACCGCCGCGACCATCGCCGCAACGCAATCGGCCACCAGTTCCGGCTCGCGCATCAGGCAGGCGCCAAAGCGCCCGGCCTGCACCCGGTCCGACGGGCAGCCGCAGTTGAGGTTGACCTCGTCATAGCCCCAGTCGGCGGCAATGCGCGCGGCCTGCGCCAGCAGCGCCGGTTCGCTGCCTCCCAGCTGCAGCGCCAGCGGCTGTTCGCTGCCATCGAAGCCCAGCAGACGCTCGCGATCCCCATGGATCACCGCATTGGCATGCACCATCTCGGTATACAGCCGCGCACCCGGCGCCAGCAGCCGGTGGAAAGCACGGCAATGGCGATCGG
>NZ_BAZI01000280.1 GCF_001310775.1 Stenotrophomonas pictorum JCM 9942 | reverse complement strand
CCAAGCTGGTCCATGCGGATCCGGTTGGCGAACAGCGAAAACGCCAACACCCCGGCCAGCCCGTTGGCGCGCTGGATCCAGCCCGGCAGCCAGCGCGGCGGCGCCAGCACTCCGGCCTCGAACAGCGGCGCCAGCGCCTGCGCATCGTGCAGGGTCATCTTGCCGGCGAACAGCCAGCGGCAGACCTGCAGTTTTTCATCGCGCAGCATCTGCCGGAAGAAGGTGTGCACCGACACCAGCCCGCGCAGATACACGGTGTCCTTGGTGAAGGCAGACCCACCGCGGGTCGGCACACCGCGGAACACCCGCTGCGCCGAGGAGAAACTTTCATCCGGAGTCTGCCCGGCATCACGGAAGTACTGGAACACCTGGATGAAATCGGCCCCGTCGCGCGCCATCGCAATGGCCTCGATCCGCAGACTCACCCGCTTGAGCCGCTGGATGTCGATGCTGCCGGTGATCTGCTCGGCGAACGTCGCCAGCCCTTCCTGGGTGGCGGTGATGCGCGGCGAGGACAGCCCCAGGCTGGGCAGCAGCACCTGTTCGCGGCCGTTGAGCGCGGTGAGTGAATGCACCAGCGCCTCGTGGTGGAACAGCTGCGCGCGGTCGTAGGCGCTGAAGCAGGCGCCACTGCGCAGGCGGATGCGGGTGGCACCGGCGGCGGCCTTGGCGATCAGCCCCGCGTCCAGCTCCACGCTGATAACGCGCCCATCGAAGAAGTCATCCAGATCGGCCTGCAACTGCAACTGCAGCGCGGTGGCCGACACCGGCACGGTTTCCTCCGGTGCCAGCAGCTCGTGGTCCAGCTCCTGCGCGATCTGGATGAAATGCCGCGCCGCCTCGCGGGTGCTGGGGCCGTTGCCAGGCATCGGCTGCTCGGGCACGCCGAACAGCTGGCTGGAGAAATGATCCACCGCCGGCGTGCCCAGTGCTTCAAGCAGGCTGGCGGCCTGGTCCCAGCTGCGCACCGAATCACGCAGATAGGCCCCGAGCGGATGTGATTCATCGACGGCCGCCTCGATGGCGGCCAGTTCGCGACGGGCGTCGCTGAAATCGTGCTGCGGGTAACGCACCTGCGGCAGGCGCGGATTGCCGCGGGCCACGCTGTCCAGGAATGGCGCCTGCATCGACGCCGGCCAGCTGGTCAGGGTCAACAGGCGGAGGCCTTTCACCGCCTGCACCATCCGCGCATCCAGCGCGGCATGGTGGACGATGGCCGGATCATTGGCGGTGATTGCGTTGCCCATACCCCCCAACCTCGATCAGTGGCCGCTGCCGGTCAGCGGCGTTTGCCCTTGTTGACCGGACGCCACTGCGCGCCACGTCCGCTGCGTTTCCGCTCTGTGGCCTGCTCGGCCTGGCGCTGGGCCAGCTTGGCGGCGGCGGCGGCCACTTCCTCGCGCAGCTTGCGGTAGCTCTCCAGCCGGGTCTCATCGATCTCGTCACGCTCGATCGCGGCCTGCACCGCGCAGCCGGGCTCGGTCTGGTGCGAGCAGTCACTGAACTTGCATTGCAGGATCAGCGCTTCGATATCGGCAAAACCGCCTTCGGCCAGCGTTTCCTCGCCGGTGGGCTTGAGCTCGCGCATGCCGGGCGTGTCGATCAGACAGGCGCCGGTGGGCAACGGCATCAGCGCGCGATGGGTGGTGGTGTGGCGGCCGCGCGAGTCATTGCCGCGCACCTCGGCGGTCTTCATCCGCTCCTCGCCCAGCAGCGTGTTGGTCAGGGTCGATTTGCCGGCACCGGAGGAACCGACCAGCACCACGGTGCGGCCCGGCCCCAGCCACGGATGCAAGGCGGACACGCTGGCCGGATCCTTGCCGTTGATCGCCAGCAACGGGATCTGCTGCGCGGCCAGATCCTGCAGCACCTCCAGCGCATCGTCGCTGTATTCGGTCTGGTCGGCCTTGGTGAGGACCACCACCGGCTCGGCGCCACCGCCCCCCACCAGCAGCAGGTAACGCTCGATGCGACGCGGATTGAAGTCCGCATCCAGCCCGCAGACGATGAACACCGTATCGATGTTGGCGCCGATCACCTGCTGGTGGTAATGCTCGCCGGCGGCGCCGCGCTTGATCGAGGTGCGCCGCGGCAGCAGCGCCACGATGCGCTTGCCTTCCAGCAGCACCCAGTCGCCTACCGCCGCGCGCTCGTGGCTGGGGAAGCGCGGCCGCTGCCATTCCGGGGGCGATTCGGTCTTGATCGCGGCCTCGGGCGCGTCGGCCACCACATAGCCGGAGCGGTGCTGCTCGATCACCCGTCCGGGACGGGCCTGCGGATGCGCGGCGAACAGCCCCTGCCAGGCCGGATCTTCCGGCGCGCCGGGCCAGGGCCAGCCAATGGGACGCAACGCGGTGAAGTCGATGGAATCTGTCATCGGCCAATTCTACCGGGCTGCGGCATCGACTCCCGCCAAGGCGGTGGTCGCAGGGGGAAAAGGCCCTGCGCAGGCGCGGTTTGCGCGGCAGTTGCGCCGCTGATTGTTGGGAATTGTTGGGAATGGAACCGTTGCCCCGCATCGCAACAATTCCGCTACCATGCGGTGTCCATGCCCTTGACGGCTCTGAGAAATGTCAACCTCTGCCAAACCGCTTGCGACCCGTGAACGCCTGTCCGAAGTCCGCTACGAGATCCGTGGTGAACTGGCCCGGCGAGCGCGGGAGCTGGAGGCGCAAGGGCGCAGGCTAATCAAGCTCAATATCGGCAACCCCGGCAATTTCGGTTTCCGCGCGCCTGAGCACCTGCAGCACGCGATCGCCGATGACATGGGCCGCACCGATCCGTACACCCACCAGCAGGGACTGCCGGGCGCGCGTGAAGCCATCGCCGCCGCCTATGCCCGCCGCGGCGCGCCCGATGCGGTGGCTGACCGGGTGTTCGTGGGCAACGGCGTGTCCGAGCTGATCGACCTGTCGCTGCGCGCCCTGCTCAACCCGGGCGACGAGGTGCTGGTGCCTTCGCCGGACTACCCGCTGTGGTCGGCCGCGACCATCCTCAACGACGGCCGCCCGGTGTACTACCAGTGCAAGCCGGAAAACGGCTTCCTGCCCGACCCGGTGGAGATGGAGGCGCTGGTGTCCGCGCGCACCCGTGCCATCGTGCTCATCAATCCCAACAACCCGGCCGGCGCCAGCTACCCGCGGGCGCTGCTGGAGAAGATCGTCGCCATCGCCCGCAAGCACAACCTGCTGCTGCTGGTGGACGAGATCTACGACCAGATCCTGTATGACGGCGCGCAGTTCCAGCCGGTCGCGCCGCTGGCCGGCGATCATCCGTGCCTGACCTTCAGCGGCCTGAGCAAGGTGCATCGCGCCTGCGGCTGGCGCGTGGGCTGGATGCTGCTGTCCGGTGCCGGCGAACAGCTGGGCGAATACCGCGCTGCGCTGGACCTGCTCAGCGCGCTGCGCCTGTGTGCCAACGTCCCCGGCCAGTACGCCATCGAGGCGGCGGTCAATGGCCCGGATACCAT
>NZ_BAZI01000279.1 GCF_001310775.1 Stenotrophomonas pictorum JCM 9942 | reverse complement strand
TTCAGGTCGCGCGCCAGCAGCGCCCTGGCCGCACCGAGCAGGGTGGGTTGCGGACCGGCCAGGCTCATGCGGCCTGCTCCTGTGCCGGGTTTGCCAGTGTCAGCGTGCGGTTGCGTACCGGGGGCGCCGCATAGGCGCCGTGGGTGGTGACCAGCGCCGCGCCGCCGCTGCGCAGGTGGGCGGAAATCATCCGGTTCACCAGGTTGATACCTTCCAGATCAAGGTTGGCGTAGGGCTCGTCCAGCAGCCAGACCGGAGCGGGCGAGAGCCACACGCGGGCCAAGGACAGGCGCTTTTTCTGCCCGGCCGACAGCTGCCTTACCAGCGTGTCCTCATAGCCGGCCAGGCCGGCAATGGCCAGCGCGTTGCCCGGCATCTGCCGTGCCCGCCGGCCGTGCAGGCCACACAGCAGGTGCAGGTTCTCCAGCGTGCCCAGATCCTGCTTGAGGGCGGTGAGATGGCTCAGATAGGCGATATAGCGCGAACGGTCGGCAGCGCCGGCCGGGCGCCCGTCGATTTCGATCTGGCCTTCATCGGCCCGCAGCAAGCCGGCCAGCACGCGCAGCAAAGTGGTCTTGCCCGCGCCGTTGCCGCCCTGGACCAGCAGCGCCTCACCGGCATCGACATGCAGATCGAGGGGGCCGAACACCGGGTCGTCATCACGGCTGAAACGCAGGCCGCGCGCGGACAACAGCGGCGGGATGTTCGAAGTCTGGGTCATCGGGGTCGGGCGCTTCCGTCCTTGGGTGGGAGCGCAGATATCGCTGGCGCATCGGGGCGCCGCCATTATAGACGCGGGTGTGCGGCCGATCAGTGCGCTGCCCGGCGCTCTGCCCTCGGGCCCTTGTCGCCGCTTTTGCTTACACTCGCTGCTTTCTCCCCCCGGCGCGTACGTACCGATGCAACCGCAGACCAAGCTGCCCAAGGTGGGCACCACCATTTTCACCGTGATGTCCCAGCTCGCTGCCGAACATGGCGCGGTCAATCTGGGCCAGGGGTTTCCCGATTTCCCGGCGCCGCAGCGGCTGATCGACGAAACCGCCAAAGCGATGCGCGAGGGCTTGAACCAGTACGCGCCGATGACCGGTGTGGCGCCGCTGCGCCAGGCCATCGCGCAGAAGGCGCTGGACTGCTACGGCGCGCAGGTCGATCCTGACAGCGAGATCACCGTGACCTCCGGCGGCACCGAGGCGATCTTCAACGCCATCCACGCGGTGGTGCGTGCCGGCGACGAGGTGATCGTGCTCGATCCGGCCTACGACTGCTACGAGCCGGCGATCGATCTGGCCGGCGCGCGCGCGGTGCATGTGGCGCTGGACCCGCAGACGTTCGCGGTGGACTGGGACAAGGTGCGCGCGGCGATCACGCCCAAAACCCGCATGCTGATGGTCAACACCCCGCATAACCCGTCCGGTGCGATGCTGTCGGCGGCCGACATGCAGGCGCTGATTGACGTGCTGCGGGGCACCGCCATCTACCTGATCTCCGACGAGGTCTACGAACACATCATCTATGACGGCGTCCGCATGAATCGGCGCTGCGTTACCCGGAACTGCGCGAGCGCGCGTTTGTGATTTCCAGTTTCGGCAAGACCTACCACTGCACCGGCTGGAAGATCGGCTACGCCATCGCGCCGCCGGCGCTGAGCGCCGAGTTCCGCAAGGTCCACCAGTACAACACCTTCACCACCTACAGCCCGGCGCAATATGGCTTTGCCGCGATGATCCGCGATGAGCCCGAACACCATCTGGAGCTGGGCGCGTTCTACCAGGCCAAGCGCGACCGCTTCCGCGAGCAGCTGCTGACCACCCGGCTGACGCCGCTGCCGGTGCCGGGCGGCTACTTCCAGCTGGTGGACTACTCGGCGGTCAGTGATCTGCCGGACCACGAATTCGTGAAATGGCTGACCATCGAGAAGGGCGTCACCGCCATTCCGCTGTCGCCGTTCTATGAAACCCCGCCGGCTGGCCAGCGTCTGGTGCGGCTGTGCTTTGCCAAGAACGATGCGACGCTGGATGCCGCCATCGCACGGCTGCAGCAGCTGTGACGCCGGAGGTATCGGGCATGCAGGATCTGCGCATCTCGCTGGTACAGGGCGACACCCGCTGGCACGACCCGGCTGCCAACCGCGAGCACTATGCCGCGCTGCTGGCGCCGCTGGCCGGCAACACGGACCTGGTGATCCTGCCGGAGACCTTCACCAGCGGTTTTTCCAATGACGCCATCGAACAGGCCGAGGACATGGACGGCCCGACCGTCGCCTGGATCCGTGCGCAGGCGCGCGCGCTGGGCGCGGTGGTCACCGGCAGCGTGCAGCTGCGGGTGGGCGAGGGCGTCTACAACCGGCTGTTGTGGGCCACGCCCGAGGGCGGGCTGCACTGGTACGACAAGCGCCATCTGTTCCGCTACGGCGGCGAGCACAAACGCTATGCGGCCGGCAATGCGCGGTTGTGTGTCGAGCTGAAGGGTTGGCGGATCAATCCGCAGATCTGCTACGACCTGCGCTTTCCGGTGTTCTGCCGCAACCGGTTCGATGTGGAACGGCCCGGACACATGGATTTCGACCTGCAGATTTTCGTCGCCAACTGGCCGTCGGCGCGCGCCTACGCATGGCAGACGCTGGCGCGGGCGCGGGCGATCGAGAACCTGTGCTACGTGGCCATCGTCAATCGCGTGGGGGTGGATGGCAACGGTCTGCATTATTCCGGCGACAGCGCGGTGATCGACTTCCTGGGCCAGCCGCAACTGGAAATCCGCGAACGCGAACAGGTGGTCACCACCGCCATCTCGGCCGCGGCCCTGGCTGCGCACCGCGAGCGCTTCCCGGCGATGCTCGATGCCGATGATTTCACCCTGGCCGGCCCGGTGGTGGCTCGCTGAACGCAAACCGGCCGCGGCAGGCGCGGGCGGTCTGCATCGCATGGATCGGCTGCTACGCTCGCGGGCAGTCAATGACGAGGGCCGAACAGCATGAAACCGATTCTGGGCACGATGGCGCTGCTGGCGCTGACCGCCATGGCACCGGCCGCGCAGGCCGCCGGCAATATTGATTGTGAGCTGCGCTACAACCTGTCCGGCTGGTCGGCGTTCTACAAGACCGCCGAGGGCACGGGCACGATCCGCTGCGACAACGGCGCCAGCTTCCCGGTCAAGATCACCGCCAAGGGCGGCGGGCTGACCGTCGGGAAGACCTCCATCACCGACGGCCGGGGCAAGTTCACCGGTGCCTATTCGGTGAATGATCTGCTCGGTACCTACGCCGCTGCCGAGGTGCACGCCAGTGCCTCCAAGGCGACCGATGCCCAGGTGATGACCAAGGGCGATGTGTCGTTGGCGCTGGCCGGAACCGGGCAGGGCTGGAGTCTGGGGATCGGTTTTGGCAAGTTCGTGATCGAGCGCCGCTGAGCTTTGGCTCCGTCATCAGGAGCAAGCCCCGCCGCGCGGCGATGGCCATAAAAAACGCCCCGTTACCGGGGCGTTTTTCTTTTGCCGATCAGCGATCAGGCGCCGCGCGGACCGCGATTGCCACCGCCGCCGGG
>NZ_BAZI01000278.1 GCF_001310775.1 Stenotrophomonas pictorum JCM 9942 | reverse complement strand
GGCCCAGCGCGTGCCGGTGCGGGTCAGCATCGATCCGCATTCGGTGCCCGAGGGCGCGGTGCTCAGCGCCGGGATGAGCGCCACGCTGGTGATCCAGGGCGTGGACACAAAGCACAAGCCCGGCTGAAGCGCGCGGGCGCTGAATACGGACCGTCGCGCCCGCTGCGACGGCCGCGCGCTAGCGTAGGCGCATGCCTACACCCACCCCCATCAAAGGCCGCGGTGCGACCAGCCACCTTGCCGGCCGTTTCGAAACCCGGATTGCCGAAGCCGTCGACGATGGCTGGTCGGCCGATGAAAGCGAGGAGTTCGCCGCGCCACGGCTGCGTACCGACGTGCGCCCGGAAATCGCGCGCAGCATCATCAGCCGCAACAATTCGCCGGACGTGGGTTTCAGCCAGTCGGTCAATCCGTATCGTGGTTGCGAGCACGGCTGCTCGTACTGTTTCGCCCGGCCCAGCCACGCCTACCTCAACTTGTCCCCCGGCCTGGATTTCGAAACCAAGCTCTTCGCCAAGACCAACGCCGCCGAGGTGCTGCGCCGCGAACTGGCCAAACCGGGCTACGTGCCGCAGCCGATCGCGCTGGGCATCAACACCGATGCCTACCAGCCGATCGAACGCAAGCTGGGCATCACCCGCCAGCTGATCGAGGTGCTGGCCGAAACCAGGCATCCGTTTTCGCTGATCACCAAGAACGCGCTGGTCGAGCGCGACATCGACCTGCTGGCGCCACTGGCCGCGCAGCAGCTGGTCAGCGTGCACTTCTCGGTGACCTCGCTGGACCCGCACCTGTCGGCCAGGCTCGAACCGCGCGCCTCGGCCCCCCATGCCCGGTTGCGCGCGATGCGCCGCCTGAGCGAGGCCGGCATTCCGGTGGGCGTGATGGTGGCGCCGGTGATTCCGTGGATCAATGACGCCGAACTGGAAGCGGTGCTGGAGGCCGCGCGTGGAGCCGGTGCCGGCAGTGCCGGCTACGTGCTGCTGCGCCTGCCCTATGAGGTGGCGCCGCTGTTCCGCGACTGGCTGCAGGCACATTATCCACAGCGCGCCGAGCACGTGATGAGCACCATCAACCAGCTGCGCGGCGGCAAGGACTACGACAGCCGGTTCGGTACGCGTATGCGCGGCCAGGGCGCCTACGCCGAGCTGCTGGCCAACCGTTTCAAGCTGGCCAGCAAGCGGCTGGGCTTCAACGCCTCGCGCCAGCAATGGCCGGCGCTGGACTGCGGCAAGTTCACCGCACCGCTGCCGCCGACGAAGCCCTCACCGCAGGGCGAGCTGTTCTGAGCGCGGCAAAGAAAACGGCCACCGGAACGTTGCCGGTGGCCGCGGGCGCACAGTGGCCGGCAATCGGGATTACCTGGCGTCGTGCTCGCGGTGGTAACGGGTGGCTTCGGCCACTTCGTGTTTGGAGCCCAGGAACACCGGCACGCGCTGGTGCAGCTGCTCCGGGGCGACATCGAGGATGCGCTCACGGCCGTTGGTGGCGGCACCGCCGGCCTGCTCGACCAGCAGAGACATCGGGTTGGCCTCGTACATCAGGCGCAGCTTGCCGGCCTTGGACGGATCCTTGCTGTCCCACGGGTAGATGAAGATGCCGCCGCGGGTGAGGATGCGGTGCACGTCGGCGACCATCGAGGCGATCCAGCGCATGTTGAAGTTCTTGCCGCGCACGCCGTCCTTGCCGGCCAGCAGGTCGGTCACATAGGCCTGCATCGGCGCCTCCCAGTGGCGCTGGTTGGACATGTTGATGGCGAATTCCTGGGTGTCGGCCGGGATCTGCATGCCGCGCTGGGTCAGCACGAACTCGCCGGTTTCGCGGTCCAGGGTGAAGGCATGGGTGCCGTGGCCCACGGTCAGCACCAGCATCGTGCTCGGTCCGTAGATGCAGTAGCCGGCCGCGACCTGCCGGGTGCCGGCCTGCAGGAAATGTTCATCCCCAGGGTTATCCACACCCTCGGGTGCCCGCAGCACCGAGAAAATGGTGCCGACGGACACGTTCACGTCGATGTTGGAGCTGCCGTCGAGCGGATCGAACAGCAGCAGGAAGTCGCCCTGTGGATATTCCGAGGGCACCCGCTGGCTGTGGTCCATCTCCTCCGAGGCGCACGCCGCCAGGTGGCCGCCCCAGGCATTGGCTTCCAGCAGGATCTCGTTGGAAATCACGTCCAGCTTCTTTTGCGCCTCGCCCTGCACGTTGCCGGTACCGGCATCGCCGAGCACGCCGCCCAGGGCGCCCTTGCTCACCGCGATCGAGATGCTGGTGCAGGCGCGGGCCACCACCGCCACCAGCTGGCGCAGGTCGGCATTGATGCGCTGGGCGTGCTGCTCTTCAATCAGGAAGCGGGTCAACGACGTGCGGGACATGGGCAAGGACCACCTTCAGGCGAAAGGAGCGCCATTGTCGTGGGTCGGGCTGTTTTTTTCGAGCCAGCGGTCATGCCATGTCCGTTTGTGGACAGGATCGACCCGCGCGCCGGCCATTGGCTTTATCTACAGGGCTCGTACCATGGCAGGACCTGCAAGGGGAGTGGCATGGACTGGAATCAGGTGACACAGGGGCTGCTGTCGGCACTGGGTATCGGGCTGCTGATCGGCGCGGTGCGCGAGCGTCAGCATGGCAACGGCCGCCCGCTGCAGGCGGGGGTACGCACCCATGCGTTGCTGGCGCTGATGGGGACAGTGGCCATGCTGCTCGGTCCGCCGGCTTTCCTGGTGGCGCTGCTGGCCGCTGCGGCACTGGCATGGACCAGCTACCGCGCCACGTCCGCCGACGACCCGGGCCTGACGGGGGAGATCACCATGCTGACCACCGTGCTGCTGGGCGGGTTGGCGTTGCAACAGCGCGCGCTGGCCGCCGCGCTGGGGGTGGTGGTGGCGATCCTGCTGTGGGCCAAGGCCCCGCTGGCACGTTTCAGCCGCGAGCTGATCAGCGACCAGGAAATGCGCGATGCCCTGCTGCTGGCAGCCTGCGCGCTGGTGGTGCTGCCGATGTTGCCGGTGACAGCGGTGGACCCCTGGGCAGTGCTGGTGCCGTACAAGCTCTGGCAGATCGTCGTGCTGGTGATGGGCACCGGAATGCTGGGCCATGTCGGGTTGCGTGCGGTGGGCGCGCGCTGGGGCCTGCCGGTGGCCGGTTTCCTTTCCGGCTTCGCCTCCTCTACCGCTTCGGTGGCCGGGTTCGGTCGCAGCAGCCGTGCCTCACCGATGCTGGTGGCACCCTCGGCATCGGCCGCGCTGCTGGCCAATCTGGCTTCGCTGCTGCTGTTCGCCGCGATCCTCGGTACCACCTCGCCTGCGCTGTTGCAGGCCAGTGCCTGGCCGCTGCTGACCGCGGCGCTGGTGCTGCTGGGTTTTGCGGCGCTGGGTCTGCGCCATGTGCCGGATGAATCGGTTCCGGAAACCTCCACCGCCAAGGCGTTCCAGTTGCAGCACGCGCTGATGATCGCCGTGGCCATCGCAGCGGTGCTGTTGCTGTCTGAAGGGCTGCGCCGGGTATTCGGGCAGGCCGGCGCGCTGGTGGGGGCGACGGTGGCGGGGCTGGCCG
>NZ_BAZI01000277.1 GCF_001310775.1 Stenotrophomonas pictorum JCM 9942 | reverse complement strand
TTCGCGCAGTGCATGCGGCTTGCGCTCGGCCTCGGTCGGCGCGTTGTGGATCAGGCCGGCAGCCTGCTGCACGGCCTGCGGATCGATCGCGGCCAGGCGGCCCCAGGCGAACGCGGTCTGGTTCATGGCCACGGCGGCGCCGTTGAGCTCCACCGCGCGCATCAGCGATTCCAGCGACAGCGGCACCAGCCCCTGCTGCCAGGCGAAGCCGAGGATGAACAGGTTGGAGGCGATCGCGTCGCCGAGCAGCGCGGTGGCCAGCTGGGTGGCGTCGAGCAGGATCGGGTCGCGACCGCCCAGTGCCAGCTTCACCCCGGCAATGATGTCGGCGGCCGGGAACTGCATGTCCGGGTGCGTGGTGAAGGTGCCGGGCATCGCTTCGTAGGTGTTCAACACCACCTGGGTGCGCTCGCCGCGCACCTTGGACAGCGCCCAGTAGTCGTTGACCACCACCATGTCGCAGCCCAGCACCAGGTCGGCTTCACCGGCGGCGATGCGCACGGCGTGGATGTCGGCCGGGCGGTTGGCGATGCGGATATGGGTGGTCACCGCGCCGCCCTTCTGCGCCAGGCCGGTCTGGTCGAGCACGCTGGCGCCCTTGCCTTCGAGGTGGCCGGCCATGCCGAGCAGCGCGCCGATGGTCACCACGCCGGTGCCGCCGACGCCGGTGATCAGGATGTTCCAGGGCTGCGAGAAATCGGTGCGGAAGGTCGGCGCCGGCAGGTTGTCGAGCAGGCTGGCAGCCTTGCTCTTGCTGCCCTTGCGCAGCTGGCCGCCGTGCACGGTGACGAAGCTCGGGCAGAAGCCCGTCGTGCAGGTGAAGTCCTTGTTGCAGTTGGACTGGTCGATGTCGCGCTTGCGTCCGAACTCGGTTTCCTTCGGCAGTACCGACACGCAGAAGCTCTTCTCACCACAGTCACCGCAGCTTCGCAGACCAGCGAGTTGATCATGGTGCGCTTGGCCGGGTCGACGATCTTGCCGCGCTTGCGGCGGCGGCGCTTCTCGGTGGCGCAGGTCTGTTCAAAGATTAGGATGCTGGTGCCCTTTACCGTGCGCAGCTGCTGCTGCACGGCATCGAGCTCGGCGCGGTCGTGGAATTCCACATCACTCGGGAACTCGTGACGACGCGACTTCCACTTCTGGATGTCATCGGACAGCAGCACGATGGTGTGCACGCCTTCGGCACGCATCTGGTGGGCGATCTGCGGCACGGTCAGGGTGCCGTCCACCGGCTGGCCGCCGGTCATCGCCACCGCATCGTTGTAGAGGATCTTGTAGGTGATGTTGACGCCCGCGGCGATGGCCTGGCGGATCGCCAGCGAGCCGCTGTGGAAATAGGTGCCGTCGCCGAGGTTCTGGAACACGTGCCCGGTGTCGGTGAACGCGGCCTGGCCGGCCCAAGTGACGCCTTCGCCGCCCATGTGGGTGAAGGTGTCGGTGTCGCGGTCCATCCACGTCACCATGTAGTGGCAACCGATGCCGGCCAGCGCACGCGAGCCTTCGGGCACCTTGGTGGAGGTGTTGTGCGGGCAGCCGGAGCAGTAATGTGGCACGCGCGGGAACTGCGCGCGCGGCAGCGCCATCTCGGCTTCCTTGACGTCCATCCAGCGCAGGCGTTCTTCAATCGACTCGGTGTTGAAGAAACGCTGGATGCGGCGGCCGATCACGCCGGCAATCGTGGCCGGGGTCAGCTCGCCGGTGGACGGCAGGATCCACTGGCCCTGCTCGTCGTACTTGCCGACGATGGACGGGCGCGCCCCCCAGTTGGCCGGCCAGTTGTAGAAGTACTCCTTCATCTGCCGCTCGATGAAGGCCTTCTTCTCCTCCACCACGACGATGTCTTCCAGGCCGCGGGCGAACTCACCGATGCCCTGCGGCTCCAGCGGCCAGGTCATGCCCACCTTGTAGACGCGGATGCCGATGTCGGCGCAGGCCTTCTCGTCCAGGCCCAGGTATTCCAGCGCCTGCAGCACGTCCAGGTAGCTCTTGCCGGTGGTGACGATGCCCAGCCGCGCCTGCGGCGAATCCATCACCACCTTGTCGATGCCGTTTGCGCGGGCGAACGCCTGCGCGGCCTTCACCGCGTAACGGTGCAGGCGCATTTCCTGTTCCAGCGGCGGGTCCGGCCAGCGGATGTTGAGGCCGGCGGCCGGCATCTCGAAATCTTCCGGCAGGAGGACCTGGCGGGCGAACGGGTTGACGTCCACCGACGCGGAGGACTCCACCGTCTCGGCAATGGTCTTGAAGCCGATCCAGCGGCCGGTGTAGCGGCTCATCGCCCAGCCGACCAGGCCCATGTCGAGGATGTCCTGCACGCCGGCCGGGTTCAGTACCGGCATCATCGCGCTGACGAATTCCTCTTCGCTGCCGTGCGGCAGGGTGGAGCTGCGGCAGGCGTGGTCGTCGGCGGCCAGCGCCAGCACGCCACCGTGCTTCGAGGTGCCGGCGGCATTGGCGTGTTTGAACACGTCACCGCAGCGGTCCACGCCCGGGCCTTGCCGTACCACATGCCGAACACGCCATCGACGTTGGCGCCGGGGAACAGGTTGGTCTGCTGCGTCCCCCACACCATGGTCGCGCCCAGGTCCTCGTTGAGGCCGGGCACGAACTTCACCTTGGCCGCTTCCAAGTGCTTGCGCGCGCGCCACAGCTCCAGGTCGAAGCCACCCAGCGGCGAGCCGCGGTAGCCGCTGACGAAGCCGCCGGTGTTCAGCCCGGCGGCGGCATCGCGCTGCTGCTGCATCAGCGGCAGGCGTACCAGTGCCTGGACCCCGCTCAGATAGATGCGGCCGTCGGTGCGCGTGTACTTGTGTTCCAGGGTGTAATCGGAATCACGCACGCCGATCAGGGGATCGTTGGCGGAAGCTGGCGAGGTAAGTTCGGCGGTGCTGGTCATGGCTGGCCCATTGCAGGAACGGCTGGCGGCGGAGGCCTTCACACAGGCTCCCGGCAGCCGGCAAGTGTAGCAGTGCGGTTTTCCCCGCCGCCGGTGTTGCAGTCGCACATGGGCAGCCGTGCAGGTTAGGATCGGGGGCAGGGTGGGGGACAACCGAGATACGGGGGAGCAAGTGATGGGGATGACAATGCGCCTGGCAGCGGGAGTGCTGCTGGCCGGTTTTTTGCTTTCGACGGCGCAGGCGCAAAGCCTGCCCAAGATTGCCGAGTTCTACTTCGATGAAGACGTGGCCGCCAAGCCGCTCCAGGCATTGCCCGTCGATCAGCCCGGGCTGGTGGACCAGCTGATGAAACTGCGTGAGCGCGGGCGCAAGGCCGTCGAAGCCAGCGTGCAGCTGGCCTCCATTGCCTATGCCGAAGGTCGCAGTGAACTGGCGAACAAGCTTTACGGCGAAGCGCTGGGTGCGGTGGGCGATACCTCCGCGCAGGCGCGTGCCATCCGCTGGAATCACGCGTGGGATCTGTACCGGCAGGGCGATGCCGAAGCGGCCCTGGCGCTGTGGGCTGCCGCCGCCGAAGGCACCCGCGGGAACGCGGCCTGGGTGCCGCCGACACTGGCGTTGGCGCTGTGGAAGCTCGACCGCAAGGACGAGGCGGTCAGC
>NZ_BAZI01000276.1 GCF_001310775.1 Stenotrophomonas pictorum JCM 9942 | reverse complement strand
GCTGTTCCAGCCCCTGGCCACTGGCCGGCCGACAGCGCGATGCGGTCGGCGCCCAGCTCCTGCGGCCATTGCGGCAGCAGATCGCACTTGTTGTGGATCCACAGCTGGCGCGCCGCCTGTGTGGCGGCATCGCCAATGGCAAGGCGCCCCGCTTCGGGGTCACGGGCATCCAGCACCACGATGGCCAGATCCGCGCGCTGCATTTCCGCGCGAGCGCGGCGCATGCCTTCGCGTTCGATGGCATCGCCGCCTTCGCGCAGACCGGCGGTGTCCACCAGTTCCAGCTCCAGCCCGTCGATGCGGATGGTCTCGCGCAGGGTATCGCGGGTGGTGCCGGCGATATCGGTGACGATCGCCCGTTCACTGCCGGCCAGCGCATTGAGCAGCGAACTCTTGCCGGCGTTGGGCGGGCCGATCAGCACCGCATGCAGGCCATCACGCAACTTGCGGCCGCGCTCGGCATCGATGCGCAGCTGGCCCAGCAGCGCGCGCGCCTGTTCCACGCCGGCCCGCACCTGCGCACCGCCCAGCGTATCGAGCGGTTCATCGGCGAAATCGATCGCCGCCTCCACATGGATCCGCAGCCGCACCAGTTGCTCGGCCACCTCGTCCACGCGTTGCGAGAACACGCCGTCGAGCGACCGGCGCGCAGCCCGCGCGGCGCGCACATCACCGGCGGCGATCAGATCGGCAATCGCCTCGGCCTGGGCCAGGTCGAGTTTTCCGTTGAGGAATGCCCGCTCGCTGAATTCACCGGCGCGGGCCTGGCGCGCGCCCAGTTCGATGCAGCGCGCCAGCAACTGGCGCAGCACCACCGGGCTGCCATGGCCCTGCAGCTCCACCACATCCTCGCCGGTGAAACTGCGCGGACCGGGGAAATACAGCGCGATGCCATCGTCGATCACCTCCCCGGCTGCATCGCGGAATCTGGCGTAATGCGCATGCCGCGGCTTGAGCGGTGGACACCCCAGGGCAGCGGCGAGGCGCAGCGACAGCGGGCCGGAGATGCGCAGCATGCCGACACCACCGGCGCGGCGCCGCTGGCAATGGCGACAATGGTCTGGCCGGTGGACAGTTCATTCATGGCTTACAGCTTCTGCAGTTGGGCGCGGGCCTGGGCGGCGCCGCCGCCGGTGGGCTGCAGCTCCAGATAGGTGGTGTAGGCCTGCCGGGCCCTGGCGGTGTCGCCCAGATGGAAATAGGCATCGCCCAGGTTCAGATAGGCCACTGCCCGCGAGGGGTCGATCTTCAGCGTGTTCTCCAGCCAGCGCGCCGCCTCGGCGTAGCGCTGCTGGCGGTAGTAGACGAAGCCCAGGTTGTTGGCCGCCAGCGCGAAGTCCGGGCGCAGTTTCAGCGCTTCGGTGAACTGCGCCACCGCCTCGTCGTAGCGCTTCTCGCGGTACAACTGCAGGCCGCGGTCGTTGGCCTGCTGCGCGCGCTGGCGCTCGGACAACGGCACTGCCGCCGGCACTTGCAGCGTGCTGCGTCCCCCTTGCAGATCGGCCACTGTCACCGGGGCCTTGGCGTCGCCGCCGGGCCTGGTTTCCTGCACGGCTTCCACGCGACTGTTGAGCGCGATCGCATCGGCCGAGAGCTGGCGCGTGTCGGCGGTCAGGAATTCCTGGCTGTCGGGTAACTGGAACACGAATTCGCCGCCCTGCGAACCCGGCAGGCTGCCGAAGGCCGGGGTCTGCTTTGACACTGCCGACACCGCCGGCGCCACATACGCGGCCAGTTCGGTCCCGGTGATCAGACCATCACCATTGAGATCGCCCTTGCCGCCCAGCGCCTGCAGCAGCACCCAAGTGAACACCGAATGCCCGTTCGGGCCGCTGTCGGCCACCTGCTGGTCGGCACCACCGGCGGTGAGCATCTGCCGCGCGCTGCGACGGGCGTTCTCGCGCAGGAACGTCGAGGAACTGCCACCGCCACGGGACAGCCCCAGCCCGCTGTAGCAGGCATCCATCACGAACAGCACGTGCTTGGCCTGCAGGCTCTCGGCAATGTTCTGGATGTCGGTCATCGCAATGGCATCGGTGGCGAACTCGTTGGGATCCGAATCCACCGGGATGATGTAGCCCAGGTCGCGACCGGAGGCGAGCTGGCGGGTGGCGCCATGGCCGGCGAAGAACACGAACACGCGGTCGTTCTTGCCGGTGCGGTCATCGACCAGACGATCATGGAAGGCGGCCAGGATGTTGTTGCGCGTGGCCTGCTCGTTCTTCAGCACGATCACCTGCGACGACGGGAAACCGAACTGCCCGGTCAACGTATCGGCGATGGATTGCGCATCGCGCCCGGCGTATTCGAGCTTCGGCCATTTGGCGTACTCATCGATGCCGATGACGATCGCCCAGGATTTTCCGTAGCCGGTGGTGACCGTGGCCTCGTCGCGGGCGCCCTGCCGCGCACGGCTGACGGTGAAATCCCGGCCGTTCCAGCCGGCGAACTGGTAACCGTCGGCAATCAACCGGTCCAGGATCTGCGGCAAGGCTTTGACCGCGCGGTCGTGGATGTCATGGAACAGGATGATGCCCTTCTGCTCCTTGTGCACCTGCTCGAGCACGCGCTGCACGATCGATTCGGGCACCGGGTCGGCCCAGTCCATCGAATCGATGTTCCACATGATCGACTTCAGCCCCGCTTCGCCCAGCAGCTGCAGGCCTTCGGCGTTGCGCGCGCCATAGGGGAAGCGGAACAGCGGCGCGCGCCGGCTATCCACCCCCTTGAGCAGGGTATCGGTGGCCAGCACCTGTTCGCGCAGCGCATCACCACTGGTGCGCGAGAGCTGCGCGTGGGTCAGGCTGTGGTTGCCCACCGCATACCCCTGTTCCATCAGGTTGCGGCTGATACCGGCCATCGGTCCCAGCGCGACGCTGCCATCGGCCTGCACCGTGCCCAGGTTGCGACCCACCTCGAAGAACACGCCGGGCACGTCGTAGCGCTTGAGGATGGCGACCACCTCCTCGGTGTAGGCCTTGTGCGGACCGTCATCGAAGGTGAGCACCACGGTCTTGGCCGGCAGGTCGCGGCCGAAAATCTCGCGCTCGCTGTCGCGCATCGACATCGGGTACGGCTCGATCACGCCGTAGTCGCGCAGGATCGCCTCACGGCTGTACTGCTTGCGCAGGTGGGCGATGTAGTCCTCCCACTTCTCACGCTTCAGGTCGATGGCGCGGGTGCGCTCGAAGCGGCTGAAGATGCGGGTGATTTCCTGGTTGTAGTTGCGCTCGATCGCATCGAGTGCCTCCAGGTCCTCGCCGATACGCTGGTGCAGCTTCACCGCCGGCAGCGAGGAATCGGCACCGACGCGCACCTGCAGCTCGCGCAACACTTCGCGAAAAGCCAGGCGATCGGCATCAAACAGCTCCGGCGCCGATTCGATGTAATCGAGCACCGCCGACAGCGTGGCGAAACGTTGTGGACTGGCCCCGCGCAGCAGGCGGTCGAACTGGGTGGCGATGGCCTCGCGCTGCGCCAGCCCGTCATGGAACAGCTGCTGGCCGATGCGGCTGGAAGTACTGCGATCCGCCGCCGACTGCTGCGCCTCGTCGGCCAGCAGCACGATGATGCG
>NZ_BAZI01000275.1 GCF_001310775.1 Stenotrophomonas pictorum JCM 9942 | reverse complement strand
GGGACGGCAATGGCGCAGCGAGGCCGGCGGCGACGAGGCCGCCATCGTGCAGCGCGCCTTGCAATGGATCACCGGCGAGTTCGCCTACACCCTGGAAACGCCGCTGGCCGGCCGGCACAGCGCCGATGAATTCCTGTTCGAACAGAAGGCCGGCTTCTGCGAGCACTTCAGCTCGGCCTTCGTGGTGCTGATGCGCAGCGCCGGCATCCCCGCGCGGGTGGTCACCGGCTATGCCGGCGGGGTGCGCAACCGTTTTGGCGACTACTGGGTCGTGCGCAAGATGGACGCGCATGCCTGGAGCGAAGTGTGGCTGTCCGGGCGCGGCTGGGTACGCGTGGACCCCACCGCCGCCGTCGCCACGGAACGGATCTATGACACCCTCGAAGACCGTCTCGGCCGAGCCAATGCCGGCGGCTTCGACGTCGCCGGGCAATGGAACCAGCTGGCCCAGCTCGGCGACTGGATGCGCCGTGGCTGGAATGACATGGTGCTGTCCTTCGATGCCAGACGGCAGCAGCAGCTGCTGCGTCCACTGGGCATCGAGCGTCTGCAGCCGGCGCAACTGATCGCGCTGTTCGCGGTGCTGGCGCTGCTGACGGTCGGTGCGATGATCCGGCTGCTGGCCCGCGGCGAACGCGAGCGCGACCCGCTGCTGCGTGCCTGGCACCGCCTGGGCGCCCGCTATACCCGGCTCGGCCTTGCCCGTGAGCCCCACGAATCCGCTACCGCCTGGGCACAAAGGGTCGAGGAAAAACATCCCGGCAGCGACCTGCCATTACTCAGCCAACGTTTCAGCGATGCGCGTTACGCTGGCGCCCAGTCCGACCTCGCTTCACTATTGGCAGACCTGCGCAGGCATCGCCCGAAACCCGGAGCACGAACATGAAGACCCGCATTTTCCTCACCCTTGCCGCCAGCCTGGTACTGGCCGGCTGCGCGACCGCTCCCAAGCCGCTGCAAGGGCAGTTCAGCACCGTCTCGCCGCGTGATTCGGTGGCCCAGAAGCAGACCGGTACGCCGGTGCGCTGGGGCGGTCGCATCATCGAAACGCTGCCGGGACAAGGCGAGACCTGCTTCCAGATGATCGCCCGCCCGCTCAATGGCAGCGGCCGCCCGAGCAGCACCTCGCTGACGCCAGCGACGGCCGTTTTATCGCCTGCCGTGCGGGCTTCTATGATCCGGCGGTGTTCGAGCCGGGCCGCGACGTGACCTTCATCGGTCGCATCGATGGCTACCAGACCACCAAGATCGGCGAGTACGACTATCCGCTGCCCAAGATCGCCGCCGACGTGGTCTATCTGTGGCCGGTGCAGCGCGAGGTGGAAGTGGTACCGGCCTACCCGTACGGCCCGTGGGGCCCGGGTTGGGGTCCTGGCTGGGGCTGGGGCTGGCGCGGCGGCTGGTGGTGATCCAGCCACGTGTGACCGAAAAACGCCGCCCGATGGGCGGCGTTTTCATTTCCGTAGTGCGTGCACCCCAGCGATCGGCACGGCCGGGGGCACCTGCAACTGCGGGAGTTCTATGCGTGCGCAGCGCGCGCCGGACCACTCCGCGCCCTGCTGCTCAGCCAGCGCCGAAACGCCCCAGTGGTGCACCGGCCAGCAGATGCAGATGGATATGGAACACGGTCTGCCCGGCATCCTCGCGGCAGTTCATCACGATGCGGTAGCCGTTCTCGGCAACCCCCTGCTGCCGTGCGTACGCGGCAGCGGCCAGGGCCAGTTTGCCGATCAGATGCGCCTGCGATGGCTGCAGGTCATCCAGGGTCGGGATGACCTCGTTTTTCGGGATGAAAAGCACATGCACCGGCGCCTGTGGCGCGATGTCCTGGAAACCCAGCACATCCTCATCTTCATAGACGATGGTGGCGGGAATCTCGCGGCGGATGATCTTGCCGAAAATTGTGTCGGTCATGCGACTTCTCTCTGCAGGAAACGGCCTACAGCTTAGCGCCTCATCCCGCGCTTATTCGCCGATTTCGCTGCGGCTGCCAAACGCGTGCGACAACGTGCCGCGATCCACGTACTCCAACTCGCCGCCCAACGGCAGGCCCTGCGCCAGCCGGCTCGGCCGCACCTTGTGGCGGCGGGCCAGCTGCGCCAGATAGTGCGCGGTGGCCTCACCTTCGACGGTCGAATTGGTGGCGATGATCAGCTCGGCAACCTCGCCCTGCGCCAAGCGCGCTTCGAGCTTGTCCAGCCCCAGCTCACGCGGACCGATGCCGTCCAGCGGCGACAGGCGCCCCTGCAACACGTAGTACACGCCGCGGTAACTGGTGGCATGTTCGATCGCCAGCCTATCGGCAGGTGATTCGATCACGCACAGCATCTGCCGCTCGCGACTGGCGCTGGCGCACACCGGGCATACCTCGGACTCACTGAAATCGCGGCACTGCGTGCAATGGCCGATCTTCTCGATCGCCTCGGCCAGCACTTCCGACAGCCGCTGACCGCCCTCGCGGGCGCGTTCCAGCACGTGATAGGCCATGCGTTGCGCGGTCTTCTGGCCGACGCCGGGCAGCACCCGGAAGGCTTCGATCAGTTGTTCCAGCAGCGGCAGGCTCATCGCGACAGGCTCCCTTCAAAACGAACGCGCGAAGCCTTCGAGGCTTCGCGACGTGGGCGACACATGTGCCGGGCAGCGCCGGCACGCGTCTGGTCAGAACGGCAGTTTCATGCCCGGCGGCAGTTTCATGCCGGCCGTGGCCGAGCCCATGCGGCTCTGCGATTCGACATCGATCTTGTTGGACGCATCGTTGAAGGCGGCCGCGATCAGGTCTTCCACCATTTCCTGGTCGGACAGCAGCGACGGATCGATGCGTACCTTGCGGCACTCCTTGGCGCCGGTCAGGGTGACGCTGACCATGCCGCCGCCGGCACTGCCGGTGACTTCCAGCTTGGCGATCTCTTCCTGGGCCTTCTGCAGGTTTTCCTGCATTTTCTGGGCCTGCTGCATCATTTGGGCGATATTGCCGCGCATAGTTGCTTACTCTTCAATGGGACGGATGGAATCGGCCACGACCCGGGCGCCCTGCTGGAGCAGCTGACGCACCTGGGGGTCGGCCATGAACACGGCTTCAGCCGCATTCTGGCGCTCACCGCGCTGACGGTCAGCGCGTTCGTGCAACGTCTCGGCCTGGACGTTGCCGGTTTCAATCACGATTTTCGGTGTGGTGCCCAGCGCCTGCGCCAAGGCCTGGGCCAAGGCCGTCAACGCACGCTCGGTCTGCAGGTACTCAAACCCCGGCAGCAGGCCCAACCGCAACACGCCGTGCTGGAAACTCACGAAGGCGCAGTTGGCCGCCAGCTCACGCGACGGCCCCGAAAGACCACTGTCCGCCACCAGGTCCAGCCACTGCTCGGCATTTTCCAGCGCGCGCACAGGGACATCCGGGCCACGCTCAACGGCATCAGCGACCGGCGGCACCACAGCGGGCGCAGCCACCGGCGCCTGGCGTACCGGTTCGGGTTCGGCCTGCGCCATCTCCATGGCCATGGCTTCATCACGCGCACGGGCATCGGCGGCCTCTATCGCCCAAGGCGGCAGATCGTCGGTGGATACGGGTTTCCCGGCGGGTACCTCCGGTGCCGACGGCC
>NZ_BAZI01000274.1 GCF_001310775.1 Stenotrophomonas pictorum JCM 9942 | reverse complement strand
CCCCGTGCCGGCACCGCGCGGGTGCCGACCATCGGCATCGCCATCAGCATGGCGCCCACGCGCAGCATCATCCACAGCACGTTGCCGATCAGGCGAATGCCTGCTGCCCGTCGATGGCCATCTGGGTTGCGCTGTCCACGTGGCGGCCTATCCGATCAGATGGGGAATGCGCTGGAACAGCAAAGTGGTGAATTCCACCAGATGGCCGATCAGCAGGCTGCCCAGCGCAAACAGCGCCACGGTCAGGCCGGCGGCCTTGGCGACGAAGGCGATGGTGGGTTCATTGAGCTGGGTCGCCGCCTGGATCACACCGACCACCACACCGATCACCAGCACGGTGAGCAGCAACGGGCCGGCGACCCAGAGCGTGGCGACAAGGCCACCGCGCAGTTCGGTGAGGGCAAGTTCAGGGCTCAAGACATCGCTCCTCAGACGGCGTTGAAGCTGGCGGCAAGAGTGCCGACCACCAGTACCCAGCCATCCACCAGTACGAACAGCAGGATCTTGAAGGGGGCGGAAATGATCATCGGCGAAAGCATCATCATGCCCATCGACATCAGCACGCTGGCCACGACCAGATCGATGATCAGGAACGGAATGAAGATCAGGAAGCCGATCTCGAAGGCGGTTTTCAACTCGCTGGTGACAAAGGAGGCCACCAGCACCGGGAACGGGATCGCATCCGGGCTGGCGTAGGTACCGTGACCGGCCAGGCCGGCGAAGGTCATCAGGTCGGTATCGCGGACCTGCGCCAGCATGAAGGCCCGCAGCGGCTGGGTGGTCAGGGTCCACGCGGTCTGGAAGTCGATCTGACCGTCCAGATAGGGCGCCATGCCGGTGGACCAGGACTTCTCCCAGACCGGCATCATCACCATCGCGGTCAGGAACAGCGCCAGCCCCAGCAGGATCTGGTTGGAGGGCGTCTGCCCGGTGCCCAGCGCCTGGCGCAGCAGGCCCAGCACGATGATGATGCGGGTGAAGGCGGTCAGCACCAGCAGCATTGATGGCAGCAGGGTGATGGCTGTCATCAGCAGCAGGGTCTGCAGCGGCAGGCTGACCGGCTGGCTGCCGATCTTGCCGACGTTCACATCCGGCAGCATCGGCATCTGCGGGGCGGCCGGGGTGGCCAGGGCCAGCACCGGAAAGGCGACCAGCGCCAGCAGCAACAGCCACTGCCAGCAGGAAAGGCGGGAAAGACGATGACCCGACATGATTCAGGGTTCCTTGCGCAGCTTCTGGGCAAGCAGCTGGGCGAAATTCGGTAGTTGTTTGAAATTGGGCAGCGCCGGGGGCGGCGTCTGCGGCAATGGTCCGGATAGCTGGTGCAGGGTGCTGATACCGCCGGCGGTCACGCCCAGCAGCAGCTGCTGGCCGTTGACGTCCACCACCACCACGCGCTCCTTGGCGCCCACGTTGAGGCTGGCCACCACCTTCAGGCCTTCGGCCGGACGGAAACCGCCACCGGGCAGGCGCTTGAGCAGCCAGCCCAGGCCGACGATCAGCGCCAGCACCATCAGCAGCGCCAGCACCGCACCGAACATGCCCGGAGCGGTGCTCGCATGCTGGCCGACCGTCGCCGGCTGGCCTTGGGCCATGGCGGCCGGTGCGGCAGTGGCAAGCAGTGCGATCAACGCAGTCTCCGGATGCGCTCGCTGGGGCTGACCACGTCGGTCAGGCGCACGCCGAAGCGGTCGTTGATCACCACCACTTCGCCATGGGCGATCAGGGTGCCGTTGACCAGGACGTCCAGCGATTCACCGGCGCCGCGCTCCAGCTCCACCACCGAGCCCTGGTTGAGCTGCAGCAGGTTGCGGATCGGCACGCGCGCGCGTCCCACTTCCAGTGACAGGGTCACCGGCACATCCAGGATCACATCCAGATCCAGATCGGTGGTGGCGACGCCATCTGCCGCAGATCGGCGAACTGGGCCGGGGTAGCCTGCGGGGTTGCGGGGGTTTCGATGTCAGTCATGGGATTTTTCCTGGATCGCCGGCAGCGTTTTGCGGGTGCCCGGCGGTTGGGTTGCAGTGATCTTGATGGCGTTGCGTTCGTTGGCCACACCGAACTCGCCGGTGAAGACAGGGATGCCTTCCACACACAGCGGGACTTCCTGGGGCAGGTCGATGGGCAGGATGTCGCCGATCTTCAGCTGGGTGAGTTCGCGCAGGCTCATGCGGCGCTTGGCCAGCACGCTGGAAAGCTCGACTTCGGCCGAATTGAGCTGCTCGCGCAGCATCACCGCCCAGCTTTCGTCGCGGTCGTTGCGGTCGCTCTGGATGCCCGCATCAAGCAGCTCGCGGATCGGCTCCAGCATCGAGTACGGCAAGGTGATGTGGATGTCGCCACCGCCGCTCTCCAGCTCGACGTGGAAACGGCACACCACCACGTATTCGCGCGGACTGACGATGTTGGCGAAGTGGGGGTTGATCTCGGAGTTGATGTACTCGAAGTCGGTGTTCATCACCGGGCCCCAGGCTTCCTTGAGGTCGGCGAAGGCTTGCTTGAGCATCAGCTGGATCACCCGCATCTCGGTGGCGGTGAACTCGCGGCCCTCGATACGGGTGTGGTAACGCCCGTCACCACCGAAGAAGTTGTCCACCACCGCGAACACGAGGGTCGGTTCAAACACGATCAGGCCGGTGCCACGCAGTGGCTTGAAGCGGACCAGGTTGAGGTTGGTGGGCACATACAGCGAGTGCAGGTAGTCGCCGAACTTGATCAGCTCGATGCCGCGCACCGAGATTTCGGCCGAACGCCGGATCAGGTTGAACAGGCCGATACGCCACAGGCGCACGAAGCGTTCGTTGACCATTTCCAGGGTGGGCATGCGCCCGCGGATGATCCGGTCCTGGCTGGCGAAGTCGTAGGTGCGGGCTTCGCCGGGCGCCGGTTCCGGCTCATCGGTCTCCACTTTGCCCGAATCCACGCCATGCAGCAGCGCGTCGATCTCGTCCTGTGACAGCAGGTCATTGATGCTCATCGCAGCGCCTTACTGGGTCACGAAGCTGGTGAACAGCAGGTCATCGGCGCTTTTCTTGCCGGTTTCAGCGGTCATCAGTTTCTGTACTTCGGCCAGCGCCGACGCCTGCAGTTTCTCCTTGCCGGGACGGTCGGCGATCTGCTCCGGGCTGACCTGGGAAAACAGCATCAGCAATTTGGCGCGGATCGCCGGGGCGTGGGTTTCCAGCGCCTGCAGCGCGATCGGGTCGCGGGTCATCAGCTGGACTTCGACCTGCAGGTAGCGCGGGCCATCGATCGGACTGTTCATGTTGACCACGAACGCCGGGTCCAGGGCGTAGTACTGGGCCGGCGCCGGCTTGGCCGGTGCCGTGGATTTGGCGGGGCCCCCCTCCTTGGCCTGGGTGAAGTACCACACCGCGCCACCGGCAGCGCCAGCGGCCAGCAGCGCGATCAGGGCGGTGACCAGTACCGTGCGCTTGGGCTTGCCCGGGGCGTCCTTGGTGTCGGCGGATTTGCGGGATTTGTCGGCAGCTACGGCCACGATGTGCTCCTCAGGAATGCTCTCCAGTCAGATGCAAGTCATGTGCCGAACCGCGGGTGTGACGGGGAAAAGTGGGCGGCGTTGCCGCGCGTCAATGACGGGCGCCGGCGCCTTGCGTGGCGCCAGCGCGGA
>NZ_BAZI01000273.1 GCF_001310775.1 Stenotrophomonas pictorum JCM 9942 | reverse complement strand
GCTGTTCAGCGGCGGCCAGCACCCGTGGGGCCGGGCTGAGCCGTGCATCACTGCCCTGCAGACGGATCTGTACCGGGCCGGCGAGCAGGTTGCGGGCGATCACCGCATGCCCGCCGCTTTGAGGTTGCAGTTGCAGATCGGCAAAGCCACTGCTGTGCGCAGACCGGACGGGGTGGGGGGGCTGTCCCAACCCCCAGCCACGTCGCCACTGCGGGCCTTCGGCGGCGGCATCGCGCGGTCCGGCCAGCAGACAGGCGCAGGTCAACAGCAGGAAAAAAAGGGGGTTTTGCACGGTGGCCAGTGTGAGTGCGGTCGCCCAAGTATGGTGCTTTGGTTGCCGGAGAAACCTTTCCATCTCTCCATCCGGATAAAAGGATTGACAGGTCTCGGGGGCGCTGGCATTGTTGCCCCACCATCGAGACCGGCAGAGGGACAGGCCCTTTGAAGCCGGGGCAACCAGCAGACGCGCCAGCGCCTGTGTTTGGTGCCAAATCCTGCGGGGACCACGCGTCCGCCGAAAAGATGGTTCGATCTGCACCTCCGCATGTCGAACGCGAGCTCCGCGAAGCTCGATGGCCGCTCCTTACCGGATATCGCCATGAGTCTCGCCACCGTCGCCGTCCTTCAAGACGTTTCCGCCGTCGCTTCGCCCCGTACCGGGGGCGGCATCCGTGCTGTGCGCGGCGAACTCACGGTGCCGCTGTCGATGCGCCACGCCGGAGCGCGCGTGCTGCGTCTGCGCTATGAGCTGGTGGGTGTGGAAGCGGCGCCGGTGGTGCTGGTGGCCGGTGGCATTTCCGCGCACCGGCATCTGGCCGCCAATCCGGTATTCGGCGAGAAGGGCTGGGCCGAAGGCCTGGTCGGGCCGACCCGCGCGCTGGACCCGCAGCGCCGGCGCCTGCTCGGGTTCGACTTCATCGGCGCCGATGGCGATGTGGATGTGCCAATCGACACCGCCGACCAGGCCGATGCCATCGCCGCCTTGCTGGATGCGCTGCATATCGAGCAGCTGCACGGTTTCGTCGGCTATTCCTACGGCGCGCTGGTCGGCCTGCAGCTGGCGATCCGCCATCCGCAGCGGCTGGCCAGGTTGATTGCGGTCAGTGGCGCCCACCGTCCGCATCCCTATGCCTCGGCGTGGCGTGCGCTGCAGCGCCGGGCGGTCGCCCTGGGCCAGCTGCAATGTGCCGAAACCCACGGGCTGGCGCTGGCCCGCCAGTTCGCGATGCTCAGCTACCGCACCCCGGAGGAGTTCGGCGAGCGGTTCGATGCCGCTCCGGAAGTGGTGAACGGGCGCGTGCGCGTCGCCGCGGAAGACTATCTGGATGCCGCCGGCGCGCAGTACGTCGCCCGCACCCGCGTCAACGCCTACCTGCGCCTGTCCGAATCGATCGATCTGCACCGCATCGAGCCGGCCACTGTGGCCGTGCCGACGCTGGTGGTCGCCGTTGAGGGGGACCGGCTGGTACCGCTGTCCGATCTCGTCGCGCTGGTCGAGGGACTGGGCCCGCGCGGCAGCCTTCGCGTGTTGCGCTCGCCCTATGGCCACGACGCCTTCCTCAAAGAAACCGATCGCATCGACGCGATCCTCGCCAACGCCCTTCGCCTTCCCGGAGAAACCGCATGAGCCTGTCCGCCGCTTCCGATTTTCCCTGCAGCAGTGCCACCACCGCGGTTCGCGCCGGTATTGATCGCGATACCGCCTTTGGTGCGGTGACGCCGCCGATCGTGCTGTCGTCCAACTTCAGCTTCGACGGCTTCGGCAACAAGCGCCAGTACGATTACACCCGCAGCGGCAATCCGACCCGTGACCTGCTGGGCGAGGCGCTGGCCGAACTGGAAGGCGGCGCCGGCGGCGTGATCACCGCCACCGGCATGGGCGCGATCAATCTGGTGCTCAGCGCACTGCTCAAGCCGGGCGAGAAGCTGGTGGTGCCGCACGATGCCTACGGTGGCAGCTGGCGCCTGTTCAACGCGCTGGCGACCAAGGGCCATTTCGAGCTGATCACCGCCGATTTGACCGATCCGCGTTCGCTGGCCGAGGCGCTGGCCCAGTCACCGGCGCTGGTGCTGGTGGAAACCCCGTCCAACCCGCTGCTGCGCATCACCGACCTGCGTTTCGTCATCGATGCCGCACACAAGGCCGGTGCCAAGGTGGTGGTGGACAACACCTTCCTGTCGCCGGCACTGCAGAACCCGATCGCCTTTGGCGCCGATGTGGTGCTGCATTCGACCACCAAATACGTCAACGGCCACAGCGATGTGGTCGGCGGTGCGGTGATCGCCCGTGACGCGGAGCTGCACCAGCAGCTGTCGTGGTGGGCCAACGCGCTGGGCCTGACCGGCTCGCCCTTCGATGCCTTCCTGACCCTGCGCGGCCTGCGCACGCTCGATGCGCGCCTGCGCATCCATCAGGAGAACACCCGGGCGCTGGTCGACCAGCTGGCCCTCAGCGAGGCGGTGGCCAGGGTCTATTACCCGGGTCTGGCTTCGCATCCGGGCCATGCGGTGGCCGCACGCCAGCAGAAGGGCTTCGGTGCGATGCTGTCGTTCGAACTGGCCGAGTGTGGCGGTGCCGACCCGCAGGCTGCGGTACGTGCCTTCCTCGATGGCCTGCGCTACTTCACCCTGGCCGAGTCGCTGGGGGGCGTGGAAAGCCTGGTGGCCCATCCGGCGACGATGACCCACGCGGCCATGACGCCTGAAGCGCGTGCCCAGGCCGGCATTTCCGACAGCCTGCTGCGCCTGTCGGTAGGTATCGAAGGCACCGAAGATCTGCTCGCCGACCTGCAGGCCGGTCTGGCGCGTGCCGCCCGGGTGATCGCGGACGGCAAGCGTGATGCCCAGCGAAAAACGGTGGATGCATGAGCGCGCAGTTGCGTACAGTCGCCGCGGCACAGGCCCGTCTGGTGCTGCTGGGCACCGGTACCGTCGGTTCGGCCTTCGTGGCCCGTTACCAGACCTTGCAGCAACGCCAGCTGGCGCTGCCCACGCTGGATGTGGTGGCCAATTCGCGCATTGCCCTGGCCTGCGCGGATACGCCCGAGCGGGCGTTGTCGCAGGCTCGCTCCGCTGTGCGCAGCAGTGATGAGCCGGTGCATCGGCAGCAAATCGGTCGCCTGCGCGTCGGCGATATCGTCATCGACGCCACGGCCAGCGAGGATGTGGCCGCCGATCATGCCGGCTGGCTGGGGCAGGGTATCCACGTGGTGACCGCCAACAAATTGGGCAACGGCACCGCGTTGGCACGTGCGCGGCAGATCGCGGATGCCGCCGCCAGCACGGGTGCCTGTTACGGCGATGCCGCCACCGTCGGTGCCGGGTTGCCACTGCTTGCCAGCCTCCGCGCGCTGGTGGCCGGCGGTGACCACATCCATTCCATCGAGGGGGTGCTGTCCGGATCGCTGGCGTGGCTGTTCCATCGCTATGACGGCAGCCAGCCGTTTTCGGACTGTGTGCGGGAAGCGGCGGCGGCCGGTTACACCGAGCCGGATCCGCGGATCGATCTGTCCGGCGAGGATGTACGGCGCAAGTTGCTGATTCTGGCCCGCGCCGCCGGCGTGCCGCTGGAGGCCGAACAGGTTCGGGTGGAATCGCTGGTGCCGGCCGCGCTGGCCGCGTTGCCGGCCTCGGCGGTGGACAGCGCGCTGGAG
>NZ_BAZI01000272.1 GCF_001310775.1 Stenotrophomonas pictorum JCM 9942 | reverse complement strand
CCGGCGCACCGGCCCGACGCACTACGGCGCGGCCGAAATCCAGACCCATCGGAGCCTACGCGCCCTACCACCAGCACTACCTGGGCGTGCAGCGCTCGATGCAGATCACCACGGGCACCCTGCGTGGACGCCTGCGCGACATGCTCGCGCTGCAATCGCCCGCCAAGGCGCGGCTGGCCGAAGTGGACGCGGTGATGGAGGCCACCCTGAGCCCGCGCGAGCACAGCCTGCTGTCGCGCGTGCCCGCCCTGCTGGGTATGCATTTCTCCCGCCTGCACGATGCCTGGCGGCACGACCTGGCGGCCCCTGCTTGCCCCGATATATCCGAAGATGCCGCAGCGGTGCCGTGCGGCCCCTGGCTGGCCGTGTTCGAACAGGACCTGCGCACTGCGCTGCTGGCCGAACTGGATGTCCGTTTCCACCCCATTGAAGGCCTGCTTGCAGCGCTTCGTAGCCGGTAAACCGAACCTCATGTCCAAGACCTTGCTCCGTGTCGCCGTGTTTGTTGTCGGTCTGCTCGCCATCTGCTGGATCGGCGCGGGCTATGTCACCAGCAATCTGCTGGGACTGGGGATCACCGCGGTGATCGCCGCCTGCTATCTCGCCGGCGCACTGGAGCTGCGCCGCTACCGGCAGGCCACACTTACCCTGGAGCAGGCCCTTGCCGATGTCGCGCCGGCACAGTCCGACCTCGGCGCCTGGCTGGCACGCCTGCATCCGGGCCTGCGCAACGCGGTACGGCTGCGCGTGGAAGGCGAACGCGTGCCGCTGCCGGCACCGGCGCTGACCCCGTATCTGGTCGGTCTGCTGGTGTTGCTGGGCATGCTGGGCACGCTGCTGGGCATGATGGCGACCCTGCGCGGTACCGGCCTGGCGCTGGAAAGCGCGACCGATCTGGAAGCCATCCGTGGCTCGCTCGGGGCGCCGGTCAAGGGTCTGGCGTTCGCCTTCGGCACCTCCATTGCCGGTGTCGCCGGTTCGGCCATGCTCGGCCTGCTGTCAGCACTGTGCCGGCGCGAACGCGTGGACGCGGTGCAGCGCCTGGACCTGCAACTGGCCACCACCCTGCGCCCGTACTCGCACGCCCACCAGCGCGAAGAAGCCTTCCGCCTGCTGCAGCAGCAGACCGGCTTGATGCCGGCCCTGGTCGATCGCCTGCAGTCGATGATGGCCACGCTGGAACAGCACAACCTCAGCGCCGCCGAACGCCTGGCCAGCAGCCAGCAGGAGTTCCACCGTCGCACCGAAGCCAGCCATCTGCAACTGGCCAGCTCGCTGCAGCAGTCCCTCACCGCCGGCATGGCCGAGAGCGCCAGGACCGTGGGCAACGCGCTGCAGCCGGTGGTGGAAACCACGCTGGCCGGGCTCGCCCGCGAAACCGCGGCGATGCAGGCCAGCGTCAGCCACGCCGTGCAGCAGCAGCTCGATGGTCTGGCCGGCAATCTGCAGGCCACCACCCGCGCGGCCGCCGAGACCTGGAATGCGGCCACACAGCAGCAACGGCAGACCAATGATGCGTTGCTGCAGCACCTGCGCGACAGCCTGCAGCAGTTCACCCAGACCTTCGGGCAACGCTCCGACGATCTGCTGGCCAGCGTGTCGTCGCACCTGCAGCAGAGCAGCCAGGCCACCACGCGGGCCTGGAACGAAGCGCTGTCGCATCAGCAGGACATCAACGAGCAGCTGGCCACGCGCAACGAGCAGGCCCTGACCCAGGTGGCACACAGTTTCGAACAGCGCGCCAGCGCGCTGCTGGAAGTGATGCGGCACTCGCATGCCGAACTGCAGGCCACGCTGGAAGCGCGCGATCAGCAGCGCCTGACACAGTGGGCCGACAGCTTCGCTGCGATGACCGCCACGCTCGACCAGCAGTGGCAGCACAGTGGCGAGCAGATCGCCAACCGCCAGCAGGCCATCTGCGACACCCTGGCACGGACCGCCGGCGACGTTTCCGCCCAGCTGCAGGGCAACGCGGCCGACACCCTGGCCGAACTCTCGCGCCACGCGCAGCAGCTCACCACCGCGGCGGAACGTTTCGATACGCGCACCGGCACCGTGCTGGACGCGATGCAGCAATCGCATGGCCAGCTGCAGGCCACGCTGGAAGCGCGCGATACGCAGCGTCTGGCGCAATGGTCCGAGGCCCTGTCGGCCATCACCACGACGCTGAGCCGGAGCTGGCAGCAAAGCAGTGACCATGTCGCCAGCCGCCAGCAGGAGATCTGCGACACGCTGGCGCGGACCGCCAACGCGATGTCCGAGCAGTCACAGGCACATGCCCGCGACACCATCGCCGAGATTTCGCGCCTGGTGCAGAGCGCCTCCGAAGCCCCGCGCGCGGCCGCCGAAGTGGTGGCCGAGCTGCGCCAGAAACTGTCCGACAGCATGGTGCGCGATACCGCCATGCTGGAAGAACGCAGCCGCCTGCTGGCCACGCTGGAAACGCTGCTCGATGCGGTCAACCATGCCTCCACCGAACAGCGCTCCGCGGTGGAGGCGCTGGTCAGCACCTCGGCCGATCTGCTCGAACGCGTCGGCAGCCGTTTCTCCTCCCAGATCGAAAGCCAGACCGGCAAGCTCGACCATGCCGCCGCACATGTCACCAGCAGCGCGATGGAAGTGGCCAGCCTGGGCGAAGCCTTCGGCACCGCGGTACAGCTGTTCGGCAGCTCCACCGAAGCGTTGAACGCGCGCCTGCAGGGGATCGAATCGGTGCTGGAGAAATCGCTCACCCGCAGTGACGAGCAGCTCGCCTACTACGTCGCCCAGGCGCGCGAGGTGATCGACCTGAGCATGCTCTCGCAGAAGCAGATCATCGGTGAGCTGCAGCAGCTGACCGGACAGCGCGCCGCGGTCGGGGCATAAACCGGATGAGCGACGAGATCGAGCTCGATTCCGAATCCACCGCCACCACCTGGGCCGCCTTCGGTGACCTGATGTCGGTGCTGCTCGGTGCGTTCGTGCTGATCCTGGCCGGTGTGATCGGCATCCAGTTGCAGCTGTCCCGCCAGCTGGATGAGGAGGTCAAGCAGCGCCAGGTCGAAGCGGCCAAACTCAAGACGCTGGAGCAGGCTCTGGCCGCCCCCCTGGCGGCCGGCCGGGTGACCGTGATCAACGGCCGCATCGGCATCAGCGGCAGCGTGCTGTTCGCGTTGAACTCCGACCAGTTGCAGCCTGACGGCCGCGCGCTGCTGCAGAGCCTGGCTGCGCCGCTGCGCGACTATCTGGGCACGCGCGAGGAGGTGCTGATGGTCAGCGGTTTCACCGACGATCAGCCGGTGCGGGTGAGCAACGGCCGTTTTGCCGACAACTGGGAACTGTCCGCCGCACGCGCCCTGACCGTGACGCGCACCCTGATCGCCGACGGGGTGCCGTCGGCGTCGGTTTTCGCCGCCGCATTCGGCGCCGAACAACCGGTCAGCTCCAACGCCGATGAAGCCGGGCGGGCCAGGAACCGGCGCGTGGAGATCGCGCCGATTCCGCGCCCCAAGGTGGACAGCACCGGCAATGGCCGATAAACCGACCTCACCGTGGCTGCAACTGCAGGCGTGGCGCGAACAGGGCGCCGACCGCATCGATCCGCTGCGCTTCAGCCTCATCGACGGCCTGGCACGGCGCGCGGCAGCGCACGACGGCCAGGTCACCCAGCTGCTG
>NZ_BAZI01000271.1 GCF_001310775.1 Stenotrophomonas pictorum JCM 9942 | reverse complement strand
CCACCGGCGAGCCGGCCGTGGCAACGGCAGCCACGCCGGCCAAGCCGCTGACCCTGGGCAGCCTGGAATTCACTCCCTGCAGCTTGAGCTCGCCGCTCAGCCGCAACAGCCTGGAAGCGCATTGCACCACCTTCCAGGTCCCCGAGGACCGGGCCAATCCGCAGGGGCGCAAGATCGCCCTGAACATCGCCTGGCTGGCACCGGAGAAGCAGACCGACCTGCAGCCGGATCCGGTGTTCTTCCTGGCCGGCGGTCCGGGCCAGGCGGCGGTGGCACCTACCCGCAGGTGGATACGGCGTTTGCCGAGGTGCGCAAGCACCGCAACGTGATTCTGGTGGACCAGCGCGGCACCGGAAAATCCAATCTGCTGGCCTGTGATACGCCCGAAAGCGAGGACATCTCGCCTGCGGCGATGCAGGCCGAGGCGGGGAAATGTGCGGCCAAACTGGCGGGGAAAGCCGATCTGCGCTTCTACACCACCACCGATGCGGTGGCCGATCTGGACGCGGTGCGCGCGGCCATCGGCGCGGAGAAGATCAACCTGGTCGGCGTCAGCTATGGCACCCGCGTGGCCCAGCAGTACGCCATGCGCCATCCGCAGGCCACCCGCAGCATCGTGCTCGATTCGGTGGTACCCAATACCCAGCAGCTGGGCAACATCTTCGCGCGCAACCTGGATGATGCGCTGGCGCTGCAGTTCGCCCAGTGCACGCAGACACCCTCGTGCAAAGACAAGCTCGGTGACCCGCGTGCGGAACTGGATGCGCTGCTGGCCAGGCTGCGTGCGCAGCCGGTGACGGTGCGCTACCGCGACGCGAGCAGTGGCGAGGAGCGCGAGGACGTGCTGCGCGCCGAGACCGTGGCCGGTCTGGTGCGCATGTATGCCTACATGCCGGCGGCCGCGGCGCTGCTGCCCAAGCTGATCCATGAAGCCGGCGCCGGCCGCTATGAAAACCTGATGGCGCTGGCGCAGATGATGCAGGGCGACATGAAGGACAGCATGGCCATGGGCATGCAGCTGTCGGTGGTGTGCAGCGAGGACGGCGAGAGCATGGTCGCCAACCAGGCCGATGAAGGCACCGTGCTGGGCAACCAGATGCCGCAGGCCATGGCGGCGATGTGCGCGGCCTGGCCCAAGGGCGCCGCGCCGACGGACTTCCACCAGCCTCTGGCCGGCAACGTGCCGGCGCTGGTGCTGGAAGGCGAGTTCGATCCGGTCACGCCGCCGCGCTATGGCGAGGAGGTGGTCAAGACCCTGCCCAACGGCCGTCTCTTCGTGCTGCGCGGGCAAGGCCACAACGTCATCGGTGCCGGCTGCATGCCCAAGCTGTTCGCCCAGTTTGTTGAAAAGGCCGATGCCAAGGCGCTCGATGGCGCCTGCCTGGAGAAACTCGACTACGTGCCGCCGTTCACCAGCTTCAATGGCTGGGAACCGTGACCTCACCGCATTCCTGAGGAATCTGCTTCCATGATCGTTGCAGAACGACTTCGCAAGACCTTTCCCGGCAAGGGCAAGGACAAAGCCCCGGTGATCGCCGTGGACGAAGTGGGCTTCACCGCCCATGACGGCCAGATCACCGGCCTGCTCGGCCCCAATGGCGCCGGCAAGACCACCACGCTGCGCATGCTCTACACGCTGATGACGCCGGAGACCGGCCGCGTGCTGGTCGATGGCATCGATGCCGCTGTCGAGCCCAACGCGGTACGCCGCAGCCTGGGCGTGTTGCCCGATGCGCGCGGCGTCTACAAGCGGCTGACCGCGCGCGAGAACATCGACTACTTCGGTCAGCTGCACGGCATGAGCCCGGCGGCCATCGCCGCACGCACCGAGCGCCTGGCCCAGGCGCTGCAGATGGAGGATTTCCTGGATCGCGCCACCGAAGGCTTCAGCCAGGGCCAGCGCACCAAGACCGCGATCGCCCGCGCGCTGATCCATGATCCGCGCAACGTCATCCTCGACGAGCCGACCAACGGCCTGGACGTGATGACCACGCGCGGCCTGCGCGGCTTCCTCAAGGAGCTGCGCGCCGAAGGCCGCTGCGTGATCTTTTCCAGCCACATCATGCAGGAGGTGGCCGCGTTGTGTGACCGCATCGTGATCGTGGCGCAGGGCCGGGTGGTGGCGCAGGGCACGCCGGAGGAACTGCGCGCGCAGGCCGGCGAGGCCAATCTGGAAGATGCGTTCGTCAAACTGATCGGCAGCGAGGAGGGTCTGCACGCATGAACCGGACTGGATATTTCCGCAGCATGTTCGCGGTGATGCGCAAGGAGCTGCGCGACTTCGCCCGCGACCGCCGCACCTTCCTGCTGACCCTGCTGACCGCCCCGCTGCTCTATCCGCTGCTGTTCCTGGGCATGGGCAAACTGGCCAGCCTGCGTGCCGAGACGCAGCTGGAGAAAGACATGACCGTGCCGGTGGTGGGCATCGCGCGGGCACCGAACCTGGTGGCGTTCCTGGCCAGCCGTGGCATCACTGCCACCGAGGCACCGGCGGACATCGAGCAGCGCATCCGCTCCCAGCGTGAGGATCTGGCGCTGGTGATCGATCCGGACTTCGCCGCCGACTGGCAGGCCGGCAAACCGGCCAAGGTCGAGATCGTGGCCGATACCACCCGCCGCACCAGCGAGGTGCAGGTGGCACGGGTGCGCGCCACGCTGGGCGAATACGGCCAATCGGTGGCCTCGCTGCGGCTGCTGGCGCGCGGGATCAGCCCGATGGTGGCCGCGCCGGTGAATATCGGCACCCGCGACCTGGCCACGGCCGAAGCCAAGCGCGGCATCTTCCTGTCCTTCATCCTGCCGCTGATGCTGATGCTGACCGCCTTCGTCGGTGGCTCGCATCTGGCGATGGACACCACCGCCGGTGAACGCGAGCGGCAGTCGCTGGAGCCGTTGCTGGCCACGCCGGTCGCGCGCGGAGCACTGGTCAGCGGCAAGATGCTGGCCGCGGTGGTGATCGGGCTGGCCTCGATGCTGCTGATCCTGCTGTCCTTCAAGCTCAGTGCGAGCCTTGGCACCGGGATCGCGCGCTCGCTGGACGTGAGCTTCGCGGCGATGGGCAAGCTGCTGGTGATCCTGCTGCCGCTGGTGCTGATCGGCACGGCGCTGCTGACCTGCCTGGCCGCCAGCGCCAAGAGCATGAAGGAGGCACAGAGCCACATGGTGTGGCTGATGCTGCTGCCGATGCTGCCCGGTTACGCGCTGATGGCCTATCCGCTCAAGGACACCCAGCTGTGGCAGTACGCGGTGCCATTCCTGTCGCAGAACCAGATGCTGGTGAAGGTGACGCGTGGCGAGATGCCGACCGCAGCGCAGTGGGGCGTGTATCTGGCGGCCTCGGTGCTGCTGGCGGTGCTGCTGTGGGCGGTGGCGGTATGGCGCTACCGGCAGGAGCGGCTGGCGATTTCCGGCTGAGCCGGGAGCACGGCAAACAAAAAGGCCCGGAGCGATCCGGGCCTTTTTGTTGCCATGACGGCGGACTTACTGGTTCGGCGTGAAGGCCAGCGTGCGGCGGGTGGTGGTCGGGCTGGCGATCGGCTCGAACTTCCAGCGGCGCACCGCGTTGAGGGCTTCGCGGTCGAACACGCGTGGCGGGTTGGAACGCAGCACGCGGGCGTCGGTGACCGAGCCGTCGGTGCCGACGGAGATTTCCACCAGCACTTCGCCAGAGGTACCCGAGCGTAGCGCGTCGGCCG
>NZ_BAZI01000270.1 GCF_001310775.1 Stenotrophomonas pictorum JCM 9942 | reverse complement strand
CCTCCGCCGCTTCGATCAGCGGCGTGCCGGTGAAGCCGATGAACTTGGCATTGGGCAACCCCTTGCGCATGTTCAGGGCAAGCCGTCCGTATTGGCTGCGATGCGCCTCGTCGCTGATGACGATGATGTCGTCACGCTCCGAATAGGGTTCGGTCACGCGCTCGCGGTACTTCTGGATCAGGGTGAAGACATAGCTGCGGTTGCTGTCGCGGAGCATGGCCCGCAGGTTCGCCCCGCTCTGGGCCTGGTCATCCTTGGCGTGTGCGCGCCCGCAATGGGTGTAGGTGCCGGCGATCTGGCCATCCAGCTCGCTGCGATCAGTGACGACAACAAAGGTGTAGCCCGCCGACACCCTGCGCCGGATTTTCTCGCTCAGGAATACGATGGAGTACGACTTGCCCGAGCCCTGGGTATGCCAGAACACGCCGAGCTGCCCCGTCGCCAGCTCGGCTTTCACCTTGTCATCGTCCGACTGCAGCCGTGCAATGACGCGATTCACGCCCAGATACTGGTGATTGCGGGCCACGATCTTGGCGAGGGCGCCCTCGCTGGCGTCGAACAGGATGAAGTTCTCGATAATGTCCAGCAGCCGCGCCCTGTCCATCATTCCGCGCAGCAGCAGGGGAAGCTGCATCGTGCTCTTTCCCGGCTCCGGATCGTCCTCGTCCAGCCGCTTCCACTGGTAGTGATGCTCGGACGTGGCCGTGATGCTGGCGTACCTGGCGATGTGGCCATTGGAGAACACCACGAACTGGTTCCAGTGGAACAGCTGCTCGATGCTGCCCTCGATGGCGACTTGCTTGCCGGATTCGTCGGTACCGCGATAGTCGCGGTAGTTCTTCTTGTAGGCGTCGTGGTAGTCCACGTCGAAGCGCTTGAGCTCGACGAACACCAGCGGCAGGCCGTTGACGAAGCCCACCAGGTCGGCGCGACGCAGGTAGTTCCTCCCGCGCACCCACAGCTCGCGAACGGCCTTGAAGCTGTTGTTGTCCGGATCGACGAAATCGACCAGCCGCAGGCGGCGTTCCACGGCTCGCCCGGCGCCATCCTTGAACCGGACCAGCGCGCCGTTGCGCAACAGCTCGTACTTGTCCTGGTTGATGGCGACCAGGGTCTTGGCGTGGTCGTGGGTAGTGGCTTGGTCGATGGCCTGCCGGTAGGCCTCCTCGGGCAAGCCGGGATTGAGCCGCTCCAGCGCGGCGCGCAGGTCGGGCGTGAGCACCGTCTCGGTGAAATTGCTACGCCCGGTGAGATGCGGCCTGTCCTCGGTCTCGGCCTGGGCATGGACCGACGACCAGCCAAGCTCACCCAGGATTGCGGCGGCATCCTTCTGGATCATCCCGTCTTCGCTGTAATCCCCCCGTGCGTTCATCGCCTTACGCCTCGCTGAAGTCGAAGCCGCACTGGCGGTGATGGCGCAGCGTCAGCAGATGGATGCAGTCCCGATGGATGGCATACAGCGCCAGGTACTCTTCCAGAATGTACTCGCGCAGTTCGATGTCATCGCCCAGCAGCTCGCGCACGGCTGTCCAAGCGGCAAGCACTTCCGGCGCTTCAGGGTTGTGGGCGATGAATTCGCGCCCGATGCGCGGCGCCTGAGCCAGGCGCTTGGGCAAGGCGTCATAGGCGTCGTCCAGCAGCTGCTGCCCCGCGGCATCCGCGCCAACGCCGATCAGGTGCGCCACGGCCTCGTCCAGTCTGCGCTCGTAGGCCGCACCCAGGACGACCTGCATGCGTCAGGCGTCCGTCTTGCGTGCGGCCCTGGCCGCGTCCAGCCGGGTCTGCGACCGCGACCTGGCCTCCTCCACCGGGATGCCGGGCTTGCCCGCGCGAATGTCCTGCAAACCGGCGGTCACGTCGTTCAGCAGGCCAAGCTGAAAGTTGGCTCGTGCCAGCGTTTCGCGCTCCAGACGGTGGTAGTAGTCCAGCTTGCGGGCATCCACCAGCGCCACATAGCTCTCGCCGTTGCGGGTGATGATCTTTTCGTGGCCGGCGCGGACTTCATCGGCCAGCCGGGTCAGGTCGGCGCGAGCCTTGTTGAAGGGCACGATGTCCTGTGAGGTGATGGGCATGGCGGGCTCCGGGTGTTGATGCGCCTAAACCTTAATGTATTCGTTGATGTTTGGCAAAATCGCCCTCCGGGCTACGCCGCTTCCGGCTGCGGTAGCGGGATGCCGGAGACGTCCAGTTGTCCGCTCATCAGCTTGGGCAGCAGGGCGTCGCGGGCTCTGGCGAGTTTCTTTTTTTGCCTTTCCAATTGGAATGCTTGCGAATACAGCGGTGCGACTAATGTTTCGAAGGAAGCAGCAACTTCACCGGCTGGCACAAGCAATGACAGCAAATGTGCGTAGTTTCGATTTAAACCAGGCACAGCGGCATCGCTGCTGATGAAGTTCAGGTTGCTCAGGGCTTGCAATAAATAGAACGTCGACGCTTCGGGATCAATGAAGAACACCGTATCGATCGGAAAGCAGGGCTCGGGCGAAAAGTACAGGCTGCCCACATTGCCTTTGCGCCCGACTACGATGGCGCCCCCATCCACGAGCGCACGATCATGGTTACCGACAACCCCACTTGAGCCATATACAGGCACCTGTCCATCCTTGCGTTCCGTAGCTTTAAGCGCCCTGCCGTACTTGAGCGGCGCGATTTGACCCAAGGTCTTGCGTGCCCAACCCTCCGGCACGCCATCCACCACCGTGACGGTCTCATGGCCGGGAAAGCGTAGATGCACGAACCATTCTCGATATAGGCGACGGGCGGCGTCTTCCAGAAGGGCGATGCGGCGCTGATTAGTGGCGATGAGATCGTCGTAAGCGAACAGTACTGCAGCTATTCTTCGCTGCTCTCCCAACGAAGGAACAAAAATCTCGAAGCCTGGAAAATTCGTCAACGGAATCCGATCAACCGTCGCGCCCGTCATCGTTTTTGCTTCAATCTGTGCCCGCCATCTCGGCGCGAAGAAGTAGTAGAACAGATAGCAATAGTCGATCTTTTCTGGATCCGGGCGTATCAATGCGGTTCTACGACCCAACGTGAAACTCATGCCGTCGGGGATGATGGCGTACCTATTCAAAGTTGCTTCATAGGTGAAAACGATGTCATTCGCCTGCGGCGTCACGCGACGATTCCATCTCGGAAGGTCACGATCGGCAACCCACCGGGCAGTGGCTAGGTCAATTCTGCCATCTGCCGAAATGTTAGGAATTCCAAGGAATACTGCTGCACCCTCTTCATGAAGCTCTGGCGTTGCATGCGGGCCGTCGTAAACGCCAATAGCAATGTCTCGAATCGTTCGTACACTGTCACTCACGCGAACAACTCCTCGAAGTTCTGGCTGATGGTCGCCGCAAGCTCGGATGCCTTCTCATCCAACTCTGCCAGCTCGTCATGGATGGCCCGCATCCGCTCGGCAAACCCTTCTTCGTCATCTTCAGTGACCACCGCTACGCCGACATAACGCCCCGGCGTGAGCGACCAGTCGTTCTGCCCGATGCGCTCGCGGGTGCTGGGTATCGACGAGCTCAAGATCATCGGCCAGTACCGGGCCATGATCACCAACGTCGAGCGCAAGACCGTGTTCGATATCCGCCCCAGCCGGGCCAAAGCCGAGTTGATGCCCTATTTCCGCGACCTGCGGGACAAGGACTCGGTCGAGTGGGTGGCGATGGACATGTACCACGTTTATCGGCAGGTGGTGCGCGCC
>NZ_BAZI01000269.1 GCF_001310775.1 Stenotrophomonas pictorum JCM 9942 | reverse complement strand
CGCACGGCTACGATCCGGCGCTGCCGTCGATGCAGGCGGTATTCGTCGCCCGCGGCCCGTCCTTCGCCCGCGGCAAGCAGCTGGGCACGTTCGACAACGTCGATCTCTATCCGCTGCTGACCCGGCTGATCGGCATTCCGGCCCGGCCCAACGATGGCGATCCCAAGGCGCTGCTGCCGGCGCTGCGCCAGTCCGACTGAGCGCAACTGACACCTTCCGGCGCGCCCAGGACTTCAGGCCGGCGCGCTGGCTGGGTCGCGACGGGATTGACGCGACACCCGCCGGCAGCTTCCAGGCACAAAAAAAGCGGCGCAAGCGCCGCTTTTTCATCCAATGGCGGCTGGATCAGCCGGCCTTGGCAACCGTCTTCTTGGCCACAGCCTTCTTTGCTGGCGCCTTGGCGACAGTCTTCTTGGCGACCGGCGCAGCGGCGCCCACGGCCACCTTGCTCAGCACGTGCTTACGCGCATTGCCGTAGCTGGCGTTGTAGCGCTTGCCTTTGGCGGTCTTGCGGTCACCCTTACCCATGTCGTCAACTCCTCAGTTTGAAATCCAGATTACCCCGTGTTTCCACGGGTTCGGCGAGGCCGCAACAAGCGCCCCCGCGCAATGAGTGCAGAGCCTATCACGCGCCCCTTAATGTGCGCAGCTGGCGTCGTGCACGTGCACGTGGTTGAGGCGCAGATTCATCAGGTGCGCCAAGCCCACCAGCACCCCGCCCAGCGTCATCACCACCGCGTGCGGCACCCTGGAATGGTGCAGCTCCGGATACAGCAGGCCCGCCCAGAGCAGCACCAGCCCCGGCACCAGCAACGCCAGCGCCTGCAGCGCGCGATGCCGGCGGTAGCCCCAGATAAGACTGAACAGGCCCAGCAGGGTCACGAAGCTCACGATCGTCGCTTCCACACCGTCGCTCAACCAGAACGACAGCCCCAGCGCCGGGGCCACGGCCAGCAGCGCCGGCAACAGTGCGCAATGCACCGCGCACAGCAACGAGCCCGTCGCACCGAAGCGATCAAGGAACTGGCGGGCGGCGGGGGGCAGGTGCATGACTTCCAGCAGGGTCGGCGAATCGTTATGGAATAATATAACATAATTGGAAATCCCCGCTGCTCCCTGCGTCTTCGTCCACGTCGCCGCGGGATGAGCACACCCCCTCAGTGATACAAAGTAACAAAAGAGCCCTGTCATGCATCCTCGTCATACCCAGCATCACCTGTTGTTCCTGGCCCTGCTCGCCGCCCTGCCCGGTATAGCCGCCGCGTCCGATCAGGACGCCGGTCCGAGCCATCGGCTGACCGAGCTGTCGGCGGTGAAAGTCACCGCCTCGCCCCTGCAGGGCTCGGCCGAGTCGCTGGCCCGTCCGGTGGCGGTACTGGCCGGCAACGATCTGGATGAACACAAGTCCGGCACGCTCGGCGACACGGTGGCCAAACTCCCGGGGGTGCAGACCAGCTACTTCGGGCCGGGCGTGGGCCGGCCGATCATCCGCGGCCAGGAAGGCCCGCGCGTGGCGGTGGTGGCCAACGGCATCGGCAGCATGGACGCCTCCACGGTCAGCGCCGACCACGCCACCGGCATCGAACCGTTCCTGGCCGACCAGATCGAGGTGTTGAAGGGGCCGGCCACGCTGCTGTTCGGCAGCGGCGCCATTGGCGGCGCGGTCAATGTGGTCGATGGCCGCATCGCCAGCGACCTGCCCGATCGCCCGCTCAGTGGCCGCGCCGAGCTGCGTGGCAACTCGGTCAATGACGAGCGCAGCGGCATGTTCCGGCTCGACGGCGTCAACGGCAATGTGGTGCTGCATGTCGATGGACTGGTGCGCAACAGCGACGACTACCGCATCCCCGGCTATGCGATGGACCCGCAGGTGCTGGATACCGATGACCACGACGCGCACGCCGAACCCGACGCAGACTTGGGTACCCGCGGCCGTCTGCACAACAGCGCGATCCGCACCCGCGCCGGTGGCGTCGGCGCCACCTGGCTGGGGGACTCGGCCTTCCTCGGCGCCTCGCTGGGCACCTACCGCAGCAACTACGGCATTCCCGCCGGCGCGCACGTGCACATCGATGGCGACCACGACCATGACCATGGCGCCGATGTCCATGCCGACGAGCCCGACGACCATGGCGAACACGACGTGCGCATCGACATGGTGCAGAACCGCTTCGAGCTCAAGGGCGGCCTGTACAACCCCACCGCGCTCCTAAAGAGCCTGACCCTGCGCGGCGGCTATACCGACTACGAGCACACCGAGCTGGAAGCCGGCACGCCGTCGACCCGCTTCACCAACAAGGGCTTCGACGCGCGCCTGGAAGCGGTGCAGCAGCCGCTGGCCGGCTGGGACGGCGCATTCGGGCTGCAGGTCGGCCGCAGCGATTTCGGCGCCAGCGGCGCGGAGGCCTTCGTCCCCGGCACCGCCACCGATACCGTCGGGCTGTTCGTGCTGCAGGAAAAGAGCTTCGGCCCGTTCAAGCTGGAACTGGGCGCGCGCCATGACCGCATCCAGCTCGATCCGGACGATGCCCAGCGCGGCCGCAGCTTCGGTGCCAGCAACTTCTCCGCGTCCGGCATCTGGGCCTTGAACGACAGTTTCGACCTGCGCTTTGGCGTGGACGCTTCCGAGCGTGCGCCCAGCAACGAGGAGCTGTACGCGGCCGGCGCGCATATCGCCACCCGTTCGCTGGAGATCGGCAACGCCAACCTGGATACCGAACGCGGCCAGCGCGTCGAGCTGGGGCTGCACGCCCATAACGACCGGATCGACTTCAGTGCCTCGATCTACCAGACCCGCTTCAAGGACTTCATCTACCTGGCCGATACCGGCGTGGTCGAAGACGGCCTGCCGGTGCGCACCTGGACCCAGCACGATGCCACCTTCCTCGGCGCCGAGACCGAGGCCACCTGGCACATGCTCGAAGGCGGCAGCGGTGACTGGGACCTGCGCGTGTTCGGTGATTACGTGAAAGCCGAACTCGATGGCCGTGGCAGCCGCGCCGTCGATATCGCCGTACCGCACGGCGGCCACGCCCACCACTACAGCGTGGAGCTGGCCAACGGCGGCTACCTGCCGCGCATCGCCCCGGCCCGGATCGGCGCAGACCTGCACTGGTCGCGCGATGGCTGGCGCGCCTCGCTCGGCGCGGTGCGCTACAGCCGCCAGAAGGACGTGGCCCTGAACGAAGCCCCCAGCAACGGCTACACGCTGGTGGACGCGCACCTGGCCTACCGCTGGGACCGCAATGGCAGCAACAGCTACGAGCTGTTCCTGGACGGCAGCAACCTCACCGACCGCCAGGCGCGCCCGCACACCTCGCTGCTGCGCGACTACGCACCGCTGCCGGGCCGTGGCGTGGCTTTCGGCATCCGCGCGTACTTCTGAGCCAACCCGCGTTCCGCCCACAGAAAGGGAGCCGCAAGGCTCCCTTTCCTTATCCAGAAGCCGGCCTCCAAAACCCGGGCGGCTGAGCACATAGGCACAGGGTCCGGACTCTCGCACCCCGGCGATCCCCACGGCCCCCAGATCGAGCAATCCCCGCACCGGGTTGCGGGTACGTCATGCCGCACGGCGCTGATCGCGCGGTCCCGGGTGTCGCCACCAACGCCCACCACGTTCTGCCTGTTCACCGCCACGCGCGGCCTCAGCTGACGGGCGATGGCGCCGACCACCGCCGGGCCGGTCGGCAAGCTGTTCGGCCCCGCCATAGGGGC
>NZ_BAZI01000268.1 GCF_001310775.1 Stenotrophomonas pictorum JCM 9942 | reverse complement strand
TACAGCCCGACCCGGCCGATGGGGCGGATCATTTTCTCGCACACGACGCCCGGTGCGGTTTCCACCGCGTACGGCTGCGCCATGCCGGCGCGGTGATAGGCATCGATGCGCCCGGCCGCCTGCTGCATGGCAATGCGCAGCTCGGCCGACACCGCCCGCTCGGCCGCGGCGAATTCGGCCTCGCCGACTTCGAAATCCTCAGGAGCCACACCATCGAAACGGGCGCTGATCGCGCGCAGGGCGGCATCACCGCCGCCGCGCACCTGTTCGATCAAGGCCGCGACCGATTCGCGGGTCTGCGCGGCCACGCTCTGTACCGGACGGGTCAAAGTGGCGGCCTGCGCATCGGCATCGAGCGCGGCCCAGTCCAGGATCTTCAATTCGCTCCCGTTCATACCAGTGACTTCTCCACCGCCAGCACCATCAGTCCCTGCGCGCCAGCGCGCTCGAGCTCTTCCAGACGCTGCCAGCTCAGCGTGCCAGTGCACATGGTCTGCAGCCGCACCGCCGCGCCTTCGCCCGCACCGGGCAGGCGCAGCAGCGGTGTCGCATCGGGCAGCAAACGGGTCAGATCATCAATGCGGTCCTCGTTGGCGCTGAACATCAGCAGCTTCTGGTCCTGCACCTTGCTCAGACCATCAAGACGGCGCAACAGCATCGCCATCAGTCCGGCGCGGGCGTCATCCAGCGCGTGCGCCGGTCCGGCCAGTACCGCCTCGCTTTCCAGCAGCACTTCCACCGGTTTGAGCTGGTTGGCCGCCAGCGTGGCGCCGCTGGAGACCAGATCGCAGATCACTTCGGCCGTGCCCAGTTTCGGGGCGATTTCCACCGAGCCGGACAGCTCCACCACCTGCGCGTCCACCCCTTGCTCCTGCAGCCAGGCGCTGAGAATGGCCGGATAGCTGGTGGCGATGCGCTTGCCCTGCAGCATCTGCACGCCCTGCCAGTCCCAGTCCTCGGGCACGGCGATCATCAACCGGCACGCGCCGAAGCCCAGCCCACGCAAAGGCCGGTAGGCATCGGCCAGACCCAGCTGGCGGCGCGCCTTGGCCTGTTCGTCCAGCTCATTGAGGCCGACCACGCCCAGATCGCAGACGCCATCGGCGATCAGGCCGGGAATATCGTCATCACGCACCAGCAGCAGATCCACCGGCAGCGATTCGCCGAAGCAGAACAGCTTGTCGCGACTCTGCCGCCAGCTCAGGCCGCAGGCGGCCAGCAGGCTGCGCGCGGGATCGGCCAGACGGCCGCTCTTCTGGATGGCGATACGCAGCCGGTCACGCGCCGGCGCGGTGGGGGAAGCACTCATGGTCGGTTCTCAGTTGGATTCGGTTTTGCGCGCGGCAATACGCTCGATCGCGGTGGCATAGCCGCCACTGCCGTGCTCGAGCGAGCGCGCCACCCGGCCGATGGTGGTGACGCTCACCCCGGTCAGGTCGTAGATCTCGCGATAGGGAACGCCCTTGCGCAGCAGCGGCACGACCCGCCAGCGGTCGGCCATGGCCTCCAGCTCGGCGGGAGTGCACAGATCGCGCAGGAAAGCCTGCACCTCCTGCGGCTTGTCCAGTGCGGCAAACGCGCGCGCAACGCTTTCAAGGGAGCGTCGGAGGGCTTGTCTTTTTCGGTATCGATGCGCGGCTTCATTTGTATCAATGTATTAGCGTGCTAATACATTATTACGTACCGCAGGCCAGGTCAAACCCGTAGAGGTCAATAGGGCAGCGCCGTTCATTTCCGGGCGGGCGGCCGCGCCGTACCGGCGCCGCAAAAGAAAAGGCCCCGCGATGCGGGGCCTTGGATCAAACCGGAATAGCGACAGCTCAGCGCGCCATCGCGCGGGTCTGCTCCAGCTCCACCTGCAGGGCACTGGCCAGCTCCTCGCGCGCCACTTCGAACTGCTGCTCCCGCAGCAGGTCCTTGACCGCAACCACACCCCGCGCCAGCTCATCCTCACCGGCCAGCACCACGAAGCGGATGCCCGCCTTGGCCGCGTACTGGAACTGCTTGCCGACCTTCTTCGGCTCCATCTGCACTTCGGTGTTGATGCCACCGGCGCGCAGGCGGCGGGCGATATCCAGCGAATGCGGCATCGCCGCCTCGTCCATCAGCGCCACCATCGCCTGCACACTGGATTCGCCGATACCTTCGATCAGGCCGGCTTCGCGCAGCTGCCAGAACAGGCGGGTCAGACCGATGGAGATGCCCACACCCGGCAGCCGCGACTTGCTGTAGTGGCTGGCCAGGTCCTCATAGCGACCGCCCGAGCAGATCGAGCCGATCTGGGGGTGATCCAGCAGCGTGGTCTCGTAGACGGTGCCGGTGTAGTAATCCAGACCGCGGGCGATGGAGAAGTTCAGGCAATAGGCGCTTTCCGGCACGCCCAGCGCCTTGACCAGCTCCAGCACCTCGCGCAGCTCGGCCGCCCCGGTACGCAGCGACTCGCTGGCCGATTCACCGGCAGCAGCCAATACTGCATCAAGCTGTGCCAGCGCATCGGCATGCGAGCTGGAGCGGACCTCGACGAAGGCCAGGATGCGTTCGACCGCGTCGACCGGCAGGCCGAAGTCCGGACCGACCAGCGTTTCGCGCACATAGTCGGCGCCCCGCTTGTCCAGCTTGTCGACCTCGCGCAGGACCAACGCCTGCTGCTGTGGATCGGCTACACCCTGCGCCTCGAAGAAGCCGCGCATCAGCTTGCGGTTGTTCAACTGCACGGCGAAATTGCCGATGCGCAGCTCGGAGAACACCGCGTGGATCACCGCCAGCACTTCGGCGTCATAGCGGATGCTCAGCGCGTCCTTGCCGATCACATCGATATCGCACTGGTAGAACTCGCGGAAACGGCCCCGCTGGGCGCGTTCGCCGCGATACACACGCTGCATCTGGTAGCGTCGGAACGGGAACGTCAGTTCGTGTTCGTGCTCGGCCACGTAACGGGCCAGCGGCACGGTCAGGTCGAAACGCAGCGCCATTTCCGGCAGGCCACTGTCACCGGATTCGGCGGCATTGGCCAGCGCGCCGGTGGACTGCACGAAATACACCTGGCGCTCGGTCTCGCCACCGGATTTGGTCAGCAGCACATCGGACAATTCGAACACCGGCGTCTCCACCGGCAGGAACCCGAAGCGCTCGTAGTTGCGGCGGATGACGTCCAGCATGCGCTGGAACGCGATCTGCTCGCGCGGCAGCAATTCCATGATGCCGGGCGGGGTACGGGGCTTGATCACGGGCGAAACTCCTGCAACTCGGTGGGGATGGACGACCGCCAATTCTAGCGCCAGCCCGCCCCTGCTGGCCGCATGAAGTATCATTCACGCCATCTTTCCCCTCACCGAAGCCATGTCCCGGCCCTTCCCAGGTTCCGAGCAATCCTCCCCGGCGTCCGCCCCTGCGGAAGGCGCGGGTGCGCGCGAATGCCTGCAGTGCTCGGTCCGGCATCTGTCGGTGTGCTCGGCATTGTCCTGCGATGAAGTGCAGGCGCTGGAAGACATCACGGTATCCCAACCGGTTCCACTGGGCACCACGCTGGCACGCACCGGCGAGCCACGCACTTATGTCTATACCGTGACCGAGGGCGCCTTGCGCCTGGTCCGCACGCTGGCCGATGGCCGCCGCCAGGTCAGCGGTTTCGTGCTGCCGGGCGACTATGTCGGCCTGAGTGGCAGCGACCATCACCGCTACGACATCGAGGCGATCGCCGACAGCCGCGTGTGCC
>NZ_BAZI01000267.1 GCF_001310775.1 Stenotrophomonas pictorum JCM 9942 | reverse complement strand
CAGATCCGCGGTGACGACTCGGTCCTGCTCGGGCAACCCCAGCTGCTGGCGGCGCTGCGCCGCTTTGCCACGGCCCGCCACGACAAGCAGGTACAGCTGCTGCTCGCCGAAGGAGACCTGGCCACCTTGCCTGCGCCACTGACGGCGTTGATCCAGCGCCTGCCCAGCGTTTTCGAGCTGCGGGAGCCGGTCGATCCGGTCGATTGCGCCGTCGCGTCGGCCGGTATCGGCAATGACAATGGCGACTGCTACTTTCGTCCAATGGGCGAGCGCCTGGAGGGCGAGCTGTCCCTGGCCAACGATGCGCGCGCCCGGCAGCAGGACGAGCTGTTCCAGCGTATCTGGGAGCGTTCGCGCGTCTGCAGCGCACTGCGTGTCCTCGGTGTCTGACGCCAGACACGGCAAGACAAATGGCGGCCTGGCATTAATCCACGGGACAGTGTGAATGCCCCTTCCTGTCCCGGCAGGGGTATAATTCAGCGGTTAGATCACGCCCGTGCGCGCCTGTTCATGTGACGCGCCGGTTTCCCTGAGTCATACCCCACAAGCGAATCCGACACTCCATCGTGGACAATCTCCTGAAGCAGTTTGCGCAGTCATCGCAACTCGCCGGCGGCAACGCTCCTATATCGAGGATCTGTACGAGCAGTACCTCGTTTCTCCGGACAGTGTGGACCCCAAGTGGAAGTCCTACTTCGATGGCTTCAAGGGCCGCGAAGCAGGTGATGTCCCGCACTCGGCCGCCATCGCCCTCATCACCGAAGCCGCAAAAAACGCGTCCAACGCAGGCGCTGCCGGTGCAGGCGACGAGCGTGAGCGCAACGTCGGCCGTCTGATCACCGCTTACCGTTCGCGCGGCCACCTGGGTGCCCGCCTGGATCCGCTGGGCCTGACCCCGCCGGTCAATCCGCCGGACCTGAGCCTGCCGTTCCACCACCTGACCGACGCGGACCTCAACGACGAGTTCAGCACCGGGGGCGTCGCTGGCCAGCCGCGGATGAAGCTGCGCGATCTGGTTGCACGCCTGAAGGCGACCTATACCGGCTCGATCGGTGCGGAATTCATGCACATCGCCGAGGTCGAGCAGCGCCAGTGGCTCTACCAGCGCCTCGAGAACGCCGGCGGCAACTACAACCTCGATACCGACACCCGGCGCCGCACCCTGGAGCGCCTGACCGCGGCCGAAGGCCTTGAGCGTTACCTGCACACCAAGTACGTCGGCCAGAAGCGCTTCTCGCTGGAAGGCGGCGATTCGCTGATCCCGATGATGGACACCGTGATCCGCAGCGCCGGCAAGGATGGCGTCAAGGACGTGATCATCGGCATGGCCCACCGCGGCCGCCTCAACGTGCTGGTCAACACGCTCGGCAAGAACCCGCGCAAGCTGTTCGACGAGTTCGAAGGCAAGTTCGAGCACGACGAGCGTGCTGTCGCCGGTGACGTGAAGTACCACATGGGTTTCTCCGCCGACGTCGCCACCGATGGCGGCCCGGTGCACCTGGCACTGGCGTTCAACCCGTCGCACCTGGAAATCGTCGACCCGGTGGTTGCCGGCTCGGTGCGTTCGCGCCAGGAGCGTCGCGGCGATGCCGCGCGCAAGCAGGTGATGCCGATCCTGATCCACGGTGACGCCGCCTTTGCCGGCCAGGGCGTGGTGATGGAACTGTTCCAGATGTCGCAGGCCCGCGGTTTCACCGTTGGCGGCACGATGCACATCGTGGTCAACAACCAGGTGGGCTTCACCACCTCCAACCGCGACGATTCGCGCTCGACCCTGTACTGCACCGATATCGCCAAGATGATCGGCGCACCGGTCCTGCACGTGAACGGCGACGATCCGGAAGCGGTGGTGTTTGCCGCCAAGCTGGCGTACGACTTCCGTCAGCAGTTCAACAAGGACGTCGTGATCGATCTGATCTGCTACCGCCGTTGGGGTCATAACGAAGCCGATGAGCCGGCGATCACCCAGCCGCTGATGTACCAGGTGATCCGCAAGCACAAGACCACCCGCGAGCTGTATGCCGAACAGCTCGAAGCCGCCGGCGTGATCCCGGCCGGTGCCGGCAAGGAGCTGGTCGACAGCTATCGCAACAAGCTCGATGCCGGTGAAGTGACCACCGAACTGGCCGATGTGGGCAAGACCCCGGCCACCAGCAAGTTGTTCGTGGATTGGGGCAAGTATCTGGCGGGCAAGCTGTCCGACCAGGTCAGCACCAAGGTCGAGATGGGCAAGCTGGCCCAGCTGGCCGCGATGATCAACACCATTCCTGAGGGTGTGGAAGTGCATTCGCGCGTGGCCAAGGTCTATGACGACCGCCGCAAGATGGCCGCCGGCGAGATCCCGGGTGACTGGGGCTTTGCCGAAAACCTGGCCTACGCCACCCTGCTGGACGAAGGCCACGGCCTGCGCCTGGTCGGCCAGGACGTCGGCCGCGGTACGTTCACCCACCGCCATGCGATCCTGCATGACCAGAAGACCGACAGCTACTACCTGCCGTTGCGTCAGCTGGTCGAGTCGCCGGAAAAGGCCACCATTATCGATTCGCTGCTCAGCGAAGAAGCGGTGATGGCCTACGAGTACGGCTTCTCCACCACCGATCCCAACACCCTGTGCATCTGGGAGGGCCAGTTCGGCGACTTCGCCAACGGTGCCCAGGTGGTGATCGACCAGTTCATCGCCTCGGGCGAGGCCAAGTGGGGCCGGATCTCCGGCCTGACGCTGCTGCTGCCGCACGGTTATGAAGGACAGGGTCCGGAACACAGCTCCGCGCGTCTGGAGCGCTTCCTGCAGCTGTGCGCGCTGGAGAACATGCTGGTCTGCGTACCGTCGACCCCGGCCCAGGCATTCCACATGCTGCGTCGCCAGATGCGCATGGACACCCGCAAGCCGCTGGTGGTGATGTCGCCCAAGTCGCTGCTGCGCCACAAGCTGGCCGTGTCGACCCTGGACGAACTGGCCAACGGCGAGTTCCAGCACCTGATCGGTGACGCCGCCGCCGACGCCAAGAAGGTCAAGCGCGTGGTGCTGTGCTCGGGCAAGGTCTACTACGACCTGCTGGAAGACCAGACCAAGCGTGGCCAGGACGATGTGGCCATCGTGCGTATCGAACAGCTCTATCCGTTCCCGCGCCCGGCGCTGGCTGCCGAACTGAAGAAGTTCGACAAGGCCACCGACGTGGTGTGGTGCCAGGAAGAGCCGATGAACCAGGGTGCGTGGTACCAGATCAGGCACCACCTGCAGGCATGCGTGGCCGACGGCCAGGCACTGCACTATGCCGGTCGCCCGCGTTCTCCGTCGCCTGCTGTTGGCCACATGTCCGATCACCTGCGCGAACTGCAGCAGTTGCTCGCCGACGCGCTGGTCAACAAGATCGACGACAACTACGCCGAATAAGCCACCTTTCTCTCAAGAATCTGCAACCAGGAAATCCGCCCAATGGCCACCGAAGTCAAAGTACCGGTACTGCCCGAATCCGTCTCCGACGCCACCATCGCCACCTGGCACAAGAAGCTGGGCGAGGCCGTCAAGCGTGACGAGAACCTGCTCGACCTGGAAACCGACAAGGTCGTGCTGGAAGTGCCGGCACCGGTTGATGGCGTGCTGAAGGAAATCAAGTTCAAGGAAGGCGACACCGTCACCTCCAACCAGATCCTGGCCATCATCGAGGAAGGCGCGGTTGCCGCTGCCGCACCGGCCGCCGCTGCCGAAGCGCCGAAGGC